>JAHBTS010000009.1 GCA_019638515.1 Chitinophagales bacterium
ATGTAGCGCTTACACTACCGTTGTTTTGACCACAACCGGGGTTTACCGGATTGCTTAAAACCAACGAAGGTGCTGCCGGAGCAGCAATGGTTACAGAGCCGGTTCCGGTGCAGCTATTACCATCAGTAACGGTTACATTGTAAGTACCTGCTGCCAAGCCCGATGCTGTAGCAGAAGTACTTCCGGTTGATGGCGACCAAGTATAAGTTACCGTTCCGGTTGCTCCCGTAGCAGAAAAAGTAGCAGAGCCGGAATTAGGTGTAGCACAAGTAACATCTTGCTTGCTTTGCACAGAAACCGTAATAGTTGCGCACTGCGTACACGGCTGCACAGTACTTAATCCGTTCATTACTACAGTAGTTCCTGCATTATCCACTACTCTAATGGTATCTTTTCCGGCAGGAGGTGCTACCGAAACACCTGTGGCAAATTGCACCCATTGCGCGGGTGTATTACACGAAGTAAGCGGTGTAACTCCTGCTAAACAAGTACCACCAAAAGGCAACCAAGAACCGCCACATGCTACGCACTGAGCCTGAGTAGTAATAGGTGTAGAAGTAGCAGCTTGCCAATAAGACCAAGTGTAAACCGGGTTGCCACCACTCACAGTTAAGTTACCATTGGTTTCTTTACATACAGAAACCGCAGTACAACTATTTACCGAAACCATTACAGTATCTACAAACCCACACGAAAGTGTGAACGTAACAAGGTGTGTTCCAATTCCTGCAACAGATGGATCAAAAGTACCCGTACTTGGATTGGTAATACCAGGTCCACTCCATGTTCCGGATATGTTGGCATTACACACAGTTCCCGTTCCGGTGGTAGCCGTTAAGTTAGAAGCCGCATCGAAAATACAGAACGAAGCCGTGCTTGGCACATCGGCAAAGCAGCAAGTATTAGGAACGATACTAACATCATCAATAAAATAATAGGCAAAAGTATGTGGGAAAGGAGATACTCCCGTATTCTGAATTACAGTGCCTGCATTATTAAAAAAGTTTCCAATAATAAAATATTGCTCTCCGCCTGTGGCAGTATAATCCCATTGCAAGCGCACCCAATTTTCGCTGGTATCTGTAATGGCTCCACAACCGTAATTTAATTGAGGCGTAACATTTATGAGTGCTCCCTGTGTGCAAGCATCGCGCATGTACTGTGTATTAGAAAAATACACCCCAATATTATTGGTGGCATAAGGAACTAAATCTGCTAAACTCACATACATAGACACGCAATACTTTTGCCCGGCTACCAATGGAGCAGAAGTTCTTCCCTGAATATATTCTCGGTAAGTACTTCCTAATGCATCGTAAGTAATAAAACCTGCGTGCCGAGTTCCGGTTCTAGAATACTGAAAGCCCAAAGCACCCATGCCACCACCAGGCATGTTGGTAAACGCTATATTGCAGGAAGAAAATAAATCGGGCGAAGAGCAACTGTCGCCCTGTGCATTTGAGTTGGCATTATCCCAAGATGGACTTAAATCTTGACGAAAGCCTTCTCCGCCAAAATTGGCACAATTGGTATTGGTAATTTCAAAACTTGGATTTACAACAAGGTTTTGTGAAAAAATAGCACTTGCCAGTAATAGGCAATAACATAGAGAAGAAATTTTTTTCATTCTACACTCAATTCGTTTTGTGTTTTCAAAGATGAATAAATATTCAAATCGGTTGTAAATATAGAAAGTAAGTGCACTTGTGCATTACGTAGTTTCAATAGGCTTCAATACTCAAAAAATCTTAACCCGCACACGCTTCAAAAAACTTGTGTTACTTTCATCCTTTATTTTGTATTATGAAACTCTTCAAAATTTCAATTGCAGTTCTTATGTTGGGAATACTTATCTCTTTATTTGGTTTCGGAAGAAATTCCAAGCCGCTTTTGCCTGCCGTTCATTCCGTTCATGAATTTAAAATGGAAACCATAGATGGCAAGGTGCAAAGCTTAGCCGATTACAAAGGAAAAGTATTGCTTATGGTAAATGTTGCCAGCAAATGCGGCTTAACACCGCAATACAAAGACATTGAAGCCCTTTATGAAAAGTATAAAGATAAAGGACTGGTGGTACTTGGCTTTCCTGCAAATAACTTCTTAGGCCAGGAACCGGGCACCAACAAAGAGATTCAAGAATTCTGTTCATTGAGTTACCAGGTAACTTTTCCTATGTTTTCTAAAATTTCGGTAAAGGGAAAAGATCAACATCCACTCTACCAATACCTTACAAAAAAAATAAACAATGGAGTGTTGGATGCTGATGTAAAATGGAACTTTCAAAAATTTTTAGTAGATAAGAATGGCAAGGTAATTACATCATTCAGCCCGCAAACATCCGTTACCGATGAAAGCGTAATTCAAGAAATCGAAAAACAACTCCAATTAAAATAAGGAAACTCATTCTAGTAAAATTGTGTTAAGTGATTTGCTGCAACTTAACTTGAATGTGAACTTCGCGTACAGTAACGTATGGAAAACTCTCTAAAGAAGGCATATCTTCTTACTTTCCTTTTGGTGTGTTGTTGCTGCTCGGCAAATCTTTTTGCACAAGCAAAATTTTACGCCTCTGCCAATAAGCAAGTGCCGGTAAACCAACACTTTCAAGTAAACTTCACATTAGAAAATGGAGAAACCCGCGGTTTCAAACCTCCTGTATTCAACGACTTTCAAGTACTAAGTGGTCCAAACACTTCGCAAAGTATGAGTTATATCAACGGAAGTTTATCTAGCTCCGTAACTTATTCTTTTATACTCCGACCTAAAAAAGAAGGCTCATTTAAAATTGGCAAAGCATCTGTAAATGTAGGAGGAGCAAATTTAGAATCAAATGAACTAAGCATTGAAGTAACGAAAGCTGTGCAACAGCAAGCACAACAACAGCAACGCAGAGGCTTTAATCCGTTCGGATTTCCAGATCCGTTTGAAGACGACCCATTTTTTAGCGACCCATTTGAACAACAAGAAGCAGAACCCACAACTCCTGCCACCAACGAAGCCGATGTTCAAAAAGACATTAAAAAAAACACATTACTGCGCATTGTATTGAGCGACAACTCTGTGTACCAAGGCGAACAATTAACAGCCACTTTGCGGTTGTATTTTAGCTACAGCCTAGGCAATTTGCAACTCACCAAAGCAATGGGTTTAGAAGGTTTTTGGAATCAAGAAATACAGATAGATCCCAACCTGCGTCCGCGCGTAGAAGAATACAACGGAAAAAAGTATCATGTTGTAGATATTCAAAAATACACGCTGTTTCCACAACGAAGCGGCACACTAAAGCTTAGTGCTGCCGAAATTTCGGCAGTGGCACAAGTGCAAGTGCGCAGCAATAGAAGAAGCATGTGGAGCATGTTTGGTATGGATATTCAAAATGTACCCTTTAAGCTTACCAGCAACGAAGCATCTGTACAAGTAAAAGAATTGCCTACTGCCGAAAAACCTGCATCCTTCAATGGAGCTGTTGGTGAGTACACCTTTAGCACAAAACTATCTGCTCCGGCAACCAAAACCGATGAACCGGTTACACTCTCTGCTATTGTTTCCGGAAAAGGGAACATAAAATTTGTTGATTTAAACAAACCGCAACTACCCGATGGTTTTGAAGTGTACGACCCTAAACTAAAAGAAAGCATTACCAATAACGAAGGTGGTTTCAGCGGCTCCAAACAATATGACTTTTTAATAATTCCACGCCAACCGGGCAACTATAAAATTCCAGCCACAGAGTTTTCCTTCTTCAATCCCAAAACACAAAAATATACCATACTAAAATCACAAGAGTTTTCGCTCAATGTTACAGGCGAACCTTCCGGCACCACCACTGCTGTGCTACCAAGTGTAACAGCTAAAAGCGGGGTAAGCAGTTTGGGGCAAGATATCCGCTACATTAAAACCTCTATGCCAAACTATGAAGCAGATAAGAAATTATTCCCTGCAAGCGTTGGATTTGGTGCAGCATTTGCTTCGCCATTGTTTTTACTTGTAGCACTTGTTTTTGTAAAAAGAAGAAACAGCGCACTCGGCAAAGACATTATAGGTACTAAACGCAGAAAAGCTCTTTCCGTTGCTCGCAAACGACTTGCCACCGCAGATAAACACGAGAAACAAGGCAGCAAAAAAGAGTTTTACGATGAAGTAAGCCGCGCTACATGGGGCTACTTGGCCGATAAACTTTCCATAGAAATGAGTGCTTTAAACAAAGAAAATGTAGGAGAAAAGCTAACAGCAAAAAATGTAAAACCTGCCACACAGCAGCATTTAAACAAACTGTTGCACACCTGCGAAATTGCACTATACGCCCCCGTGAGCGAAGTAGGCGAAATGCGCGAAAACTATACCGATGCACTCAACCTTATTGCCGATTTAGAAGATGAAATTAAAGGATAACAATTACCATTAACCACAGTTCTGAAGAATAAGAAATGACTATAATAAAAAGTGCTTGTTGCTATTTGTCCAAGATAATGTTGGGCACTTTTACACTTGCCATGTATACGCTTGCTGCACATGCAAGCAATAAAGATCTGTTTACCGCAGCCAATGCAGCCTACCAAAACAATAACTATCAACTTGCCGAAAATTTATACGACTCTATCTTAAAAACGGGCGTAAGCAATGTCGCATTACACTACAATCTTGGCAACTGCTATTTTAAAACCAACCAAATAGGCAAAAGCATCCTACACTACGAAAAAGCCCTCACCTTTGAACCCGAAGATGAAGACATCTTACACAATCTTAAACTTGCCAACACCAAAATTGCAGACCATATTCTTACCGTACCCGAACTAAAAATTGTAAGTTGGTGGAAACAGTTTGTAAAAACTTTCAATTCTAATGGCTGGGGAGCCTTTGCCATTGGCTTTGCATGGACAGCATTGGCATTCTTTGCACTCTATTTATTCACAGGCTTCAAAACAAGCGGTATGGTATTGGGAATTATCTTCACCATACTTTCATTAAGTTCCTTTGCATTAAGACAAAAAGTGAGCCGCTGCGAAACTAAACCCAACACAGCCATTTTAATTACTGCTTCTACCTATGTAAAAAGTGCGCCCGACCAAGGCAGTACCGATTTATTTGTTATTCATGAAGGAATAAAAGTACAAGTAAAAGATCGCGTAAGCGATTGGTGCAAAATTCGCCTGAGTGATGGAAAAGCAGGCTGGGTTGAAAAACAACAACTAGGCTTTATTTAAGCACTATTGCATACTTGCAATAAAATCATCGAAAAGATAACGCGAATCGTGCGGGCCGGGAGAACTTTCGGGGTGATACTGTACGCTAAATGCTTTGGCATTCTTAATACGAATTCCTTCAATAGTATTATCGTTTAAATTGATGTGCGTTACTTCTACGGTATTGCTCTTTTCAATTGCATCGCGGCTAACTTCAAAACCATGATTTTGCGATGTAATTTCACTTTTACCCGTTAATAGATTTTTAACGGGATGGTTGGCACCTCTATGGCCGTGGTGCATTTTAAATGTGGGAATACCATTTGCCAATGCCAATAATTGATGCCCCAAGCAAATACCGAAAAACGGCTTACCCGATGCTTGCAGCTGTTTAACAGTTTCTATTGCATAAGGCATAGAAGATGGATCCCCGGGACCATTAGAAACAAAAATACCATTGGGCTTCCATGCCAATAGCTCTTCTGCAGCCGTAGTTACCGGAAATACTTTGGCGTACACACCTCTTTCGGTTAGGCAATTCAATATGTTTGCCTTGATACCACAATCGAGCACTGCTACTTTTAAAGGTGCATTTTCGTTACCTGCAAAATATATTTCTTTGGTGCTTACTTCTTTTGCCAAATCTAAGCCGCTCATATCTGGCACACTGTTAAGTTGGGCTTTCAACTGCTGCACATCATCTGTTTCGCTGCTAATAATGCAATTCATAGCACCCGATTTTCTAATATGCACAACTAAAGCACGTGTGTCAATATCCGAAATGCCGCTAATACCATTTTCTTCTAAATAAGTTTGTAGCGAGGCCGATGCCGTCTGCCTTGAATATGCCTTAGCTGTAAACTTTTTGCATATTAAACCTGCAATTTTTATTGCACCGGATTCAACTTCGGCTTGGTGCGTACCGTAATTACCGATATGGTCGTTGGTCATTACAACAATTTGCCCGAAATACGATGGATCGGTAAAAATTTCTTGATACCCGGTCATACTTGTATTAAAACAAATTTCTCCGGTGGTGGTTCCTATTTTTCCTAATGCTTTTCCTGTAAATACGGTGCCATCTTGTAGAACCAAAACGGCATTTTGCGGTGTTGCGTTATTAGACATTTCGGAACGCGAAGGTAATTTGATTATTGAAAGGTTCAAATGGTGTTTATATCTTGTGGATTTATCTGCTTCCACACTCGTTGCAACTGCTTGCAATTATTGCTGCCTGTGAATTTGCTTGCGGATAAACTTAGGGCGCTTCTTAACCTCCTCTATAATTTTTCCTTGATATTCACCAATTACAGAAATAGCGAGCATGTTTAAACCGCCAAAGAATAATATAAGCACAATAATAGTTGTAACGCCATGCGGTGTTCCGGGCAATAGAAAGTACAATGCAATTTGTACCAAAATAGCTAAGAACGAAAAACCCGTAAGCAGCCATCCAATGTAAGTAAGCAACTCTAATGGCACAAAACTGAAACTAAAAATTGCTTTGCGTGCCCATCCAATATTTTTGCGCCAATTGTTGGTAGTTACCCCAAACATTCTTTCGGGGCGCACATAGTTTACGCCTGTTTGCTTAAAGCCAACCCAAGCTCGCAAGCCCCGCAAAAACTGGTCGGTTTCGGGCATTTTAATAAGTTCATTCACCACCTTTCTATCCATCATGCTAAAGTCTCCGGCATCTACCGGAATTGGCACATAGCTTACACTTCTAAAAATGCGATAGAATATTTTGTAGAACAACGCTAATTGCTGGCTTCCTTCGCGCGCTACTCTTCTGCCATATACCACATCGAAACCTTTTACATATTCTTCATAAAACTTCTCAATCATTTCTGGCGGGTCTTGCAAATCGCCATCGAGCAGCACTACTGCATCTCCGGTAGAAATTTCCATACCGGAAAGAAATGCACTTTGGGAACCGAAGTTGCGAGAGTGCTCAATTGCAATAACATGGTCATCGGCTTGTACAATTCCTGCCAATACTTCTGCGGTATTATCGGGGCTGCAATCGTTCACAAAAATAATTTCGTAATCCACCATTATTTTTTTGAAAGTAGCCGAAAGCCTTTCGTACATTATTGGAATGGCTTGTGCATCTTTATAGCAGGCAATAATTGCGGTAATTTTATGGCGAATTTTATCTTGAACTAACTTCTTTTCGTACAGTGGTTTCGAATATGCTTTTAGCCACTCTGCAGTAGCAAGCAGACCTTGCTCCAACGAAGTTTCGCTTTGCCAATTGAGCAATTGCTTTGCTAAAGAGGCATCGCCATACCAATCTTTCAAATCCCATTTTCTATTAGGGAAATCGCCCCAATGCGGCTCTCCCGGGATATTGAATACCTGCTTAGCAGTATTGGCAATATCGCGAATGGTGGTTTTAATACCGGATGCAATATTGATTGACTTGCCCGCTGTTTGAGAAAAGTTGGAATTGGCAGCCATTAATGTTGCCAGCACGGCATCATCTACATACACAAAATCGCGCGATATTTCGGGTTGCACCAAAGGCGGAAATTCTTGCTGCAATGCCTTTTTTATGAGTGTGGGAATTAAGCGATCCGGCTCTTCGTAAGCACCAAAAACCGAATAATATCTTAAGTTCAGCACCGGCATTTCTTTTATAGTGCCATAAAACTTAATCATGTGTGCCGCACTAGCTTTGGTTACTGCATAATGACTATTAGGCAATAGCTCATCGCTTTCTTTTGGTGCTACACAATTTAAGCCGTATTCGCTGCTGCTGCCGGCATGTATAAATGCCTTTACCGAATAGCGCGAAGCTGTTTCGAGCAGGTGCAACAATCCGGTGTAATTGGTTTCGTGAATTAACTCAACATCGCTTTGCTTGCTGTATGCGCCATAAGCAGCCAAATCAAAAATTGTTTTGAATTGAAACTGACTAAACAACTGCTCTACCTCTTGCTTCTTTATGATATTACAATGCAAGATATGCTTGGCAGGAATATCATCTAACCGCCACGGAATAAAGGGTTTGCTGGTGGTGGCATACACATCTTTGCGCTGTGCAAAAACACTTCTAAAAAGATTGGCACCTATAAAACCTCCTGCGCCAATTATTAAAATTGGGCCTTCTAACTGCTGTACCTGAAACTTAATTTTTTCTGAGAGTTGCAAAACAATTCTTTTTGAGCAGTGGCGAATTTATGCTTTAGTGCGAAGATGCGAAGGAATTTTGCTTAATCTGTTTTCACCAAGCGAAAAACACGCTTGAAATTTTCACCTACAACACTTACCGAATATACACCTTTACTCCAATTGGCGCCCATTTCGGCAGTACCGGAATTAAAGTTGTTCGCTTCTATTATCCTTCCGGTGGCATCGAATACCTGCCACGCTCCTTTTCCGGTGG
This sequence comes from Chitinophagales bacterium, assembly GCA_019638515.1. Lineage (NCBI taxonomy): Bacteria > Pseudomonadati > Bacteroidota > Chitinophagia > Chitinophagales > Chitinophagales bacterium. The sequence goes on from JAHBTS010000009.1 coordinate 8,575, forward strand.
AAGTAAAATGTGTGGAGCCGCTAAAAATCGTAGGAGCAAAAAAAACATTTTCTTCAGCAGGTTCTTGCACCTCCGTTGTGGTACAGTTTAGAAAAACATTTAGTGGCGTAACCACACCATTCTGCATCATTACATTCTTTACAATTTTGGTTTGGCAGCGTTTGGAGGGGTCATAGAACCTTACATCGTAACTACCGGCATCGGCAATTCCTGTTTTGTAATCGGCAAGATAATTACTTTGCTTCACTGCCTTTTCTCCAATAAAAGACACTTCAATTCCTGCAAGATTAGTTCCCTGCAAACTCTTTACTTTTCCTTCTAAATAGCAGGCACGTTGGTAAGTTGGCGTAAGCACAAACAAACCTTCTTGCCTATCGCTTGCCAATATATTTCCCGATGGCAAAAACGGATACACACCCCAGCAGCCTTCAAAACCCGAAGCATCGGCAAATGGAGATGTATCGTACTGAGCAATCTCTACCAAATTATCGTTTTTATGTGCATCTACAATGGTAATACCTGCACGGTAATAGCTTGTATGCAAAAAACTATCGGGCATAATGTACGTGTTGTGCGGTATCAAACTATCGTAATACGAGTGGCGATATTCATCTAACAGAGTAATGTTGCTTAAATCGCTCACATCGTACACCGCTACTGTTGCGTAAGGTTTTTCATCGGTAGTGTAAAGGTATTTTCCATCGTGGCTTAACCAGCAGTTGTGGGCAAATGCAAATGGAGTTTGAAAACGTTCCATTACCACTGGTTGATGTCTATTTCTCACATCAACAACAGTAATGTTTCCATTCATAATTTCTGCCGTCCATAAAGTATCGTTGCGTGCAAAACAATCGTGCACATAAAAATCGTTGTATAAACCCAAATAAGTTGGCACCAACGGATTAGGCTTTAAATCAAAAATCATTGTACCAGAAGTACCTCGGCTTCCATTCAAATACAAAAAACCCTTTTCATCTATAAAACATGTATGTGAAGCTCCTGCTTTGTATATATTCTCATCTTTCCAAAAAACTACATTTACAGAGGTGGGCAGGTTAGATAAATCTACAATCATTAAACCTTTGCGCCCATGCTCGTTTGTCATGTACACATATTGCTTCCATGTTTTAGGTTCTTGCCATAAGCTACTGTCGCCTTCAATAAAAAAAACCTCACTCGGATTATCGGGATTGGTTACATCTACAATAGATAAACCAAACTCCACTCCAACTAAAGCATACTCTTTATGATGAACAGAATCGTAATATCCCCAAAGATTAGAGAGTATTCCTTCGTATTGCAAATTGCTGCGGAGTTGAAAGTTCTTTTGTGCAGTTGCAATAAAACCACAAAAAAACAGCAAACAGCATATACTGCCTCGTGTAAAGTAACTCATGCTACGAAGAAAACAAAGAACAGGAATTATTCCTCAATTATAGTATCATTTACAGTTGGCTCATATACACGGCTAATAGGAATACCGGAATGGAACCGCAGCTTTTTATATATCAAATTCACATCTACCAAACCTACTATATCCTCTAAATGCTTTCCGTTTTTATCAAAAAATCGCATGGTCGGCAACTGGTGTATTTTCTCTTCGTTGTTTACTTCCAACCCTTCAAAACTTTCAAGATCAATATACTTCACTAGATAATGGCTATTGGTAAATGCCGCAACCACATCGTTATTCAGCACTTCCTTTCTTAGTGTTTTACAAGGTGCACACCAACTGGCACCAAACAATAAAATATATGGCTGTTTTAAGCGCACTGCTTCGCGCTTCAGCGCTTTGTAAGAGCCATCAAAATACTTGAGCGAATCGGGAGCAAGTGCCCTGCATGGATTAAAAAAACTACTGCCACATACGAGCAATACCAATACTAAAAGGAAAAATGAAACGCGCATCTCTTTGGGCTCTATATTGAAACATGCTGATAGATAAAGAAAACTTCATCGCGTTTAATCGGCTCCTCGCGTGTTTGGTAAATCAAGCGCCACTCGCGCTGAAATTCCGGATATTGTATGGGCGTATTCATTAACAACAATATGCTATCTTTTTGCTGAAATTTCATTGCAACAATATAGGGTGCATAATCGCCATTGTATTTCATGTAATTATTAAAGAAAACCGTATCGAGCGGAATAAATGTGCCATTGCGCTGCTGATCGGCATACCAAATAGGTTTTCCTTTTGGTAAATATGGCGCCACAGCAGAAGCCGCATACGATCTGTGCCCTACAATTGTGTACTTATCCAATCCGTTCTTCATTAAAAATTCACCTGTATTTTGAGCATCCGAAAAATTTCTATTGTTCTCTTCCTGAATGTAATCTATTGACTTTAAATCTTGCGAAAACATTACAAAAGCAAACAAACCTGCACCCACCCAATCGAGCCATTTATAGGTTTCTAACGAAGCAATACTTTTGTAATAACTCGCAATAATAAATGCCCCCAATAAGAACACAAGCAAGAAGCCATGATGCCGCAATGTTCCTTGAAACTTATAGGCAATAAGGTACGAAAACCCCAATACCGAAATAGCCAAAAACAATAATGCAAAAGGCTTTCTTATGAATGAAAGTGCCATAACCAAGTATAGAAACAAGGCTAAACTGCCCTCTTCTTTATTTAACAGGAGTGCATTTCCAAAAGCATCTAACAAGGCAGTTGCCGGCTGCTCCGCGCTTTTGGTAATGCCATTTTTTAAACCTGCACTTAGCAGCAATACCAAAGTAAATAATCCACCTGCTGCCATTATTGCCATAGCAACAAAATTCTTTGGTTTAAAATCCTTCTTCAATACCACTTCTAAAAAGAAAATAACGCCAATGGCAGCACCTGCACAAAACGCCAACACATTGGTTTGAAACAGTAAGAATACTATTCCTGCAAAAAGAAATGGCTGCTCGAAACGCTTTTCATAACATGCGCCTAGTATTGCCAGCAACAATGCCACCATAGCGTAGTTTCGTGCAATTACTGCATACTCATACGCAAAGTAATATGAAAACAAAAGGGTGATTGCCACCAATGGATTTAACTTGTTTTTAAAGAGCAATACCCATGCAAATGCAATTGCAATAACATTGTGCAGTATGCCGATATAACTATACGGCATTCCTAGCTTTGCAAACGGCATAAGTATAAAATACCACAGTGGTGGATGCCCTTCGTTTGGCAAATAACCCAACAATTCTGAGAGCGATAAATCGCGGGCAATGAGCCAACTTTGTGCTTCATCGCGCCACGGCTCGTGATTAGATGTAGTGTATAGTATCAACAATGAATAAATGCCCCACACCAACCATTTAAGCGGAATACTTAACTCAAACTTAAACGAAGTATTATTCTCTTTTGTAAGCGATTTTGCCTTTGCAGCACTCATGAAGTTTATTTGATTAACAGCAAAGGAAATAGATTTTACAGCACCAGCAACAATTCCATTACAACCTGTTAATTATGTGCTAGCCATAGCAAGTAAACCCTTATTATTGCAAACATAGTTTACACAGCCATGAGCCTCACCATTATTATTGTTATTGTAACCGCCATTATTTCATTTATGGCATTTAGCCGACACGAATTGGTAGAAAAATTACTATTCTACCCTTACGTAATGTGGCGAAACAATGAATGGCACCGCCTCTTTAGCTGTTCATTCATACATGCCGATATTGGGCATCTGCTCTTTAACTTACTGGCGTTTTGGAGTTTCGGCACATTTGTAGAAGGCTACTTTGTAGCATCCTTTCCAATGGGAGCACTGCTGTATTTAATTTTATACTTCGGAGCAGTTGCATTAGCAGACAGCTACAATCTTTTCGCACAAAAAAACAATCCCGGTTACAGAAGTTTGGGAGCCAGCGGAGGCGTATCGGCAATAGTGTTTGCCAGCATTTTAATTCACCCAACGGGCGGAATTTCTATTATGTTTTTGCCTTCTATGCCTGCCTATATTTTTGGTCCGTTATACCTTGCTTACTGCGCCTACATGGCAAAACGCGGAGCCGATAATATTGGACACGTGGCACACTTTACAGGTAGTATTTTTGGCTTTCTGTTTCCTTTATTGCTGCGCCCCGCCTTGCTACCAGAGTTCTTTCAACAGATTTTAGGAAAATAGTAGGCTTCCTAAAATTCCCTAAACCACAAAAGTTTTACACCTCCTTTTTAGGTAGCATCTTGCACATCTGTATTTTAGCGCAGAAACTAATTTTGAATTAAAAGTTCCCAAGCATGAGTTTACCATCACTCAGTTTACGAAGACCGGTTCTTGCACTTGTACTGAATATAGTAATTGTATTATTCGGCATCATCGGATTTTCGTTTTTGGGCGTACGCGAATACCCATCGGTAGATCCACCGGTAATAACCGTTCGAACCAGCTACACCGGAGCCAATGCCGATATTATTGAGTCGCAAATTACCGAGCCATTAGAAAAAGCCATCAATGGAATTGCGGGCATTAGAAGCATTTCGTCTTCCAGCAACCAAGGCTCCAGTGTAATTACCGTAGAATTTACACTAAGTATAAGTTTAGAAGAAGCGGCCAACGATGTGCGCGACAAAGTAAGCCAAGCCGTAAGGCAGCTACCGCAAGATATAGATGCGCCTCCGGTAGTTTCAAAAGCCGATGCTAATAGCGATGCCATTCTTGCCATGACCGTGCAAAGCCATAAGCGCAACTTACTGGAAGTAAGCGATTATGCATCCAATGTGTTGTTAGAAAAACTGCAAACCATTCCGGGTGTAAGCCAGGTGCAGGTTTGGGGCGAAAAAAAGTATGCCATGCGGCTGTGGTTAGACCCTATGAAAATGGCTGCACAAAACATTACTTTCCAAGATGTAAACAATGCATTGAATAGAGAGAACGTAGAACTGCCCGGAGGAAAAATTTATGGCAACTCCACAGAACTTACCGTAAAAACTTTTGGAAAACTTGTTACCGAAGAAGACTTTGAGAACCTTATCATTAAACAAGATGACAACGCCATAATAAAGCTACGCGATTTAGGAGAAGCGGTATTGGGACCCGAAAATGAAGAAACCATTTTAAAGTGCGATGGCGTACCTATGGTAGCGTTGGCATTGGTGCCGCAACCGGGTTCTAACTACGTTACTATTACCGATGAGTTTTACAAACGCTTCGACCAAATAAAAAAAGACATTCCTGAAGATTACAATCTTGACATAATTTTCGATAGTACTCAATTCATTAAAAAATCTATTAGCGAAGTAGAAGAAACGCTGCTTATAGCTTTTGTGCTGGTGGTGCTAATTATTTACCTCTTTTTTAGAGATTGGCTTATAGCATTCCGGCCGTTAATAGATATTCCTGTATCGCTTATTGGAGCCTTCTTTATTATGTACATTAGTGGATTTACCATTAATGTACTCACCCTATTGGGTATAGTACTTGCCACCGGGCTAGTGGTAGATGACGGTATTGTGGTAACAGAAAATATATTCAAAAAACTAGAGCTTGGCATGAGCAAAGAAAAAGCAGCCCGCGAAGGTTCAGAAGAAATTTTCTTTGCTGTAATTGCTACTTCTATTACGCTTGCCGTGGTATTTCTTCCCATTATTTTCTTGCAAGGCTTTGTAGGTAGTTTATTTAGAGAATTTGGAATTGTGGTAGCAGGAGCCGTACTTGTTTCCGCATTCGTATCACTTTCGCTCACACCGGTACTAAACGTTTGGCTTACGCGCAACCATCAGAAAAAAACATGGTTCTACGAAAAAACAGAGCCATTCTTTGAATGGATGGACAATAGCTACCGCAGTGCACTCGAAACATTTATGAAACGCAAATGGCTTGCCATTGTGGCATTGGTTATGTGCGTATTGCTTATGGCACTTTTCAGCAAGTTACTGCAAAGCGAATTAGCTCCATTAGAAGATCGCAGTATGATACGCTTAAGTGTTACCGCACCGGAAGGTACTTCGTACGATTTTATGGAAGGCTTTATGACAAAAGTTTCCAACTACCTTGTAGACTCTACTCCCGGCAAGCGACAAGTACTTACAGTTACCGCTCCTGGTTTTTCGGGCAGTGGCGCAACCAACACTGGATTTGCACGCCTTTCGTTGGTTGATCCACAAGAGCGAAATGTAACACAGCAACAAGTGGTAGATGCACTTAATAAAGGGTTAAAACAATTCAATGACGGAAAAATTTTCACCATACAAGAACAAACTATTTCTACCGGAGGTGCAGCGCGTTTTGGATTGCCGGTGCAGTTTGTAATTCAAAACATGGATTTCGAAAAAATAAAATCTGTGTTACCCAAATTTATGGAAGCCGTACAAAAGAGTCAGGTATTCCAAATTGCTGATGTAAACTTAAAATTCAACAAACCTGAACTGCAAATTGAAATTGAAAGACTTAAAGCCAACGAACTTGGCGTAAGTGTGCTCGATATTTCAAACACTTTACAATTAGCACTCAGCGGCAGAAGACTTGGCTACTTTACCATGAATGGAAGACAATATGAGGTGGTGGGTCAAGTAAACCGCGACAACCGCGATGAACCAATAGACTTAAAGAGCTTTTATGTACGCAACAATAAAGGCGAATTAATTCAATTAGACAATTTGGTGAGCATGAAAGAGGTGAGCAACCCTCCGCAGCTATACCATTTCAATCGCTTTAAATCTGCTACTGTTTCTGCAAGTTTAGCTCCGGGAAAAACAATGGGCGATGGCATTGCAGAAATGAACAGCATTGCCGACAAATTATTAGACGACACCTTTAGCACCGCACTCAATGGCGCATCTCGCGACTTTTCCGAAAGTTCATCCAACACATCTTTTGCATTCTTATTGGCGTTAATTTTGGTTTACCTAATTCTTGCCGCACAGTTCGAAAGTTTTGTAGACCCATTAGTAATAATGTTTACCGTTCCATTGGCATTGGCAGGTGCGCTTTTAAGCCTATGGATGTTTAACCAAACCCTAAACATTTTCTCCGAAATTGGCATAATTATGCTTATTGGATTGGTTACTAAAAACGGTATTCTTATTGTAGAATTTGCCAATCAAAAACAAGAAGAAGGATTAAAAAAATTAGATGCCGTAATTACAGCATCCGCCATGCGTTTACGCCCAATTTTAATGACCAGTTTAGCCACTGCTTTAGGTGCCGTACCAATTGCATTTGCCATTGGAGCAGGCGCACAAAGCCGCATACCATTAGGCATTGTAATTATTGGTGGCATTATGTTTTCACTTATCCTCACGCTATTTGTAATTCCTGCCATGTACGCCATGATGAGCAGAACCAAAACCGCCAAACATTAATTTATGAGATTGCTTTCATTGTATTTTTCATTCATCATTTTGTGTGCTTGTGCCAACCCAATAGCAGCGCAAACCCTTACTTTGCAAGATGTCATAAGCCTTAGCTTAGAAAAAAACTACGATATTATTCTTGCAAAAACAGACTCTGCCATTGCTAAACGAAACAACACTATTGGCAATGCAGGCATGTTGCCTAGCGTTAGTGTAAATGGTGGTGTAAACTATGGATTAAGCAACCTGCATCAAAAGTTTACAAACGGTACAGAAATCAATAAAAACAATGTAAATGCGCTTAATGCAAATGCCTCTGCCAACTTAAACTGGACACTCTTTGATGGTTTAAAAATGTTTTTCACCAAAAAGAGACTTTCTATGCAAGAATCGTTGGCAACATTGCAACTTAAAGAGCAGGTACAAACCAGCATTGCAGCTGTAATTATTGCTTACTCTAATGTGGTAAAACAACAGCAAGCAGTAAATGCCTACAACGAAGCAATTAAGCTGGCAGAAGAGCGCTTAAAAATTGCTACTTCAAAGGTAGAACTAGGAGTAAGTGCTAAAACAGACGCACTACAAGCCAGAGTAGATGCTAATGCGCGCAAAGCTGAATTACTCAAGCAGCAAGCATTGCTAGAAACCGCTAAACAAAACCTAAACGCACTGCTTGCCCGCAATGCAGAAACTGCTTTTGAGGTAGAAGACAGTATCACTTTTAACGATAAAATTACAGCCCAATCGCTACAAGAAATAAACAACAACCTAACCGTACAAGCCGCACTAGTGCAAGCCGGCATTGCCAAGCAGCAACTAAAAGAAACACAAGCTAAACGCTCTCCGGTAATTGTAGGAAACGCAGCTTACAGCTATACCTATTCAAAAAGCGATGCCGGCTTCTCGCTCTTTAACCAACAAAATGGATTAACCGTAGGTGCCACCTTGGTGTTTCCCCTATTCAACGGGCTGAACATAAACCGAGAAGTAAAAATTGCCCGCTTAAATATTACACGTGCCGAAACAGGTTTAGAAAAAATAAAACTGCAAATAACCGTTCAGCAAAAAAAGGCTGCTCGCGATTATGAAGTTGCCAAACAAGCACTGCAATTAGAGGAAGAAAACATTAGCTACGCCAAAGAAAATGTGATGATTGCAACAGAGCGTTTTAAGCTATCGCAAAGCACATCTATTGAATTTAGAGAAGCGCAAAAAAGTTACGAAGATGCACTGCTGCGTTTAGTTGCCGCCCGTTACGATGTAAAATCTACCGAAACGGAATTGCTTCGGCTCAGCAGTAAAATTATTGAATAGCTCTTCAACAATTAAATTCAACGTTTCGGCAAAATCAATTTCGCATTTCAACCCGAACTTGCTTCTTTCGTAACAGTATGTTCAGGAAATTTTCGCCCGAAATGCAAGCAGGCATTTACACGCTCACTTGCATTTATATACTGTTTACCTTTGTGTGGTTTATGATTTTTCACAACGAAAGTGTTGTATGGAAAGTTGAAGCTGCCATTGCCAGTTTGTTTTTCATTATCGTGCTTGGCATAATGGTGCGAGCCATAGACCGCTCCCTAGACATACATCTTCCATTTGAAAGTAATGCTACACTGCGCTTTTTTATTCAATTAGCCATTACCGTTTTTGTATTAGAAGTTCTTCGATTTGGTATATTGATAAACGTGCAAAAACTATTTCCTGAGCCACTCATAAAATTTAATGTATCGCGCGAAATGCGGCTTATTGGATTTGCCGGAGATGTAATTCTATCTGCCACACTTGTACTTTCTATGATGGTTTACCACTTCGTAAACCGCTGGAAAGAAAGCAGCCTGCGTGCTACCCGTTTAGAAAAAGAAAAAGCAACCGTACAGTTCGAAAACTTAAAAAACCAACTCAATCCACACTTCCTCTTCAATAGCCTTTCATCGCTCAATAGTTTGATTTTTGAAGATGCAAAACTGGCTTCGGAATTTCTCCACCAACTCTCTAAAGTTTATCGCTACTTACTAAATAATCACGAGAAAACTTCCGTGAGCTTAGAAACAGAATTAGAATTCATTCAAAGCTATATCAGGCTCCTCGAAACCCGCTTTCAACAAGCATTAAAAATTGAAGTAAGTGTAAGCGATATTTCTCTTCCAAAACAGATAACTCCGGTGAGCTTACAGGTACTTATAGAAAATGCCCTTAAACACAATATTGCATCGACCAAACAACCGCTAAAAATTTCTATTAGAGACGAAGGCAACTTCTTAGTTATTGAAAACAATTTACAACGAAAAGCAGTAATTCAATACTCACACCAAAAAGGTTTAAACCAGCTAAAAACTTTATATAGCTACATAACCAAAGAGCCTATTCAAATTATTGAAACAGCACAATTGTTCACCATAAAAATTCCATTAGTATGAATGTTCTAATTGTAGAAGACGAACCATTAAATGCACAAGGGTTACAAAAATTACTCTTAAAAATAAAACCAAACATACAAGTGCTGGCAGTGCTAGACACCGTGCAAAGCAGCGTGGAGTGGTTTAAAACCAATAGTGTTCCGGATATTGTGTTTATGGATGTGCAATTGGCCGATGGTTTATGTTTTGAGATATTCAACAAAGTAGAAATTACAGCACCAATTATTTTTACTACTGCATACGATCAATATGCCATTCACGCATTTAAAGTAAATAGTGTGGACTATTTACTAAAGCCAATTATTAAAGAAGATTTACAAAAATCGTTGCAAAAATTAGAGCGCTTAGCCAGTGCATCGCAACTGATGCAAGACCAACTAAAATTGCTAATTAAAAGTGTGTACACCAAAGACAAACAATACAACGAACGTTTCTTGGTACACGACAAAGGCGGCATGGCACCTATACTTTCCGATGATGTAGCATACTTCATAAAAGAATCGCTTATTTATTTGGTAACTACCGACAACCAAAAATTAGTAACCGATTACAACACTTTAGATGAATTAGATGAGTTTGTAAACCCGGAGAAATTCTTCCGCGCCAATAGGCAAATGCTCATTCATAAAAATCAAGTATTGAGCTATAAAAAACACTACACCGGAAAAATGACCGTACACATTAAACTAGAACCCAAAATGGAAGTGGATGTAAGCCGTGAAAAGAGTAATGATTTCTTAAACTGGCTTGAACACTAACCACTATGCCTATTTAGTCTTAGGATTGGATTGAAAACTTTTGAGCAATTCTTCCATCATTTTTTCCTGCTCCTCCGGTGAAAGATTTTTTAGATTTTGCAACTTAGAAATATCTATATCGGCAGGCAAGCCCGGTACCGAAGAACCTTTAGTGTAGCCATCTAAACTAAACAGCGATTCTGCTAACTTTTTCTTTTCTGCCTTTACTAAATCCATTTGCATATTCATACCTTTCTCTTTCACCAGCATGCGCACAGGAAAGCCCGCAGCGCCTTTTTCTTGCAATGCTTTGTATAGATTTTCCTTTCCTGTAAACTGTGTTTTCACCTTGTAAAAATCGTAGTACCCCGCTACTTCGGTGCTGGTCCATAAATCTTGCTCCAAGTTGCTTCCCTTTACTTTTATTTTTACATGTGTAGCATTGTAACCATTTACATTTTCTTTTCCCACTACCGCAACTGTGTAATCTGCTTGGTTATAGTCTTTCCAATCATCGTTTGCAGTTGTAGTAATTTCGCTATAAGTTTTTGCTGCAGTATTGAGCATGTAAATTTTAGTTGGCTCCTTTTCAAAATTTAAAACTGCCATTCCATCAGGCATAAACAACTTGGCATTAGGATTCAAAAATTCTACTTCGCTACGGCTAACGCCACCTTGTGCATATATTTTCATATTACCCGCAACGCCTTCTACCCCACTCATTTTAAACTCCAAAAAATACCCTTGCGAAAACAAGCCAAGTGTGCTTAGCACTAAGCACAACCATAAACTAAAGCGCATAACCATTCTATTTATTTCAAACGAAAATAAACCATTTGCATAATCGTCATCATTTTTTTTCGCCTGCATTTAAACCCTTTAAACTTAGCTTCATCGTACTACTATTCTTCAATAAAACAATAAGGAGAAACATGTTATGAAAAGCGTTTTTACACTAATGATTGCCACTTTATTTGCAACCATTTCGCAAGCTCAGCAATGGAGTTCTACATTTAACCTGCGCCTCCAAAACAATGCAAAATTTATTGCTTGGTTAGATGGGCGACAAGTAAGCCAACCAACCAATAGAATTGTGGTAGAAAATTTACGCCCCGGCAAACATCATTTAAAAATTGCGGTGGTGAGCCATCAATACGGAGTAAAATACACTAATCTAGTATTCAATAGCTTTATGAAAATTGCACCCAACCGTACAGTTTATGCTACCATCAACCACTTGGGCGATTTGATAATTGAAAAAAGTTTTGCCATGAACCAAACTCAACACCCTAACTGTACTGATGATAGTTATCACTCATGGCATCACCCACACGACAACACTTACAACTACCATCCAAGCAATTACCCAAGTTACAACACAGAACCCGCACCGCCAGTAAGTTGCAACTTGCCAGGCAACTACCAACCCGTAGCAGATGCCGTAACTTTTCAGCAATTGAAAGATGCAATTACCAACGCCTCTTTTGAAAGCACAAAACTGAGCGTTTTAAAACAAGCCTCCACTTACTACTTTTTTACTACTAATCAAGTTCGGGAACTTGTATCTCTGTTTAGCTTTGAAAGTACCAAACTAGATGTTGCCAAAATGCTCTACGATAAAACTACCGATAAGCAAAACTATTTTAATATCAGTCAGGCATTTAGTTATAGCAGCAGCACCGATGCACTTGCACAGTATGTAGCGCAACGATAAAAAAAGATTGAATGCCGTTTAACAAATGGAATGAAGGGAATACTTCATTCCATTTTTAGTTTTTACCCTCCACAGCTCCAATATCGGGCACAGTACGTGGCTTATCAAAAATATCGCTCACCACAGAGGTTGCTTTCCCCGCATCAATTAGCGGAGAATTCAAACTATCGGAAGGTGTAAAGTTATTTTCTGAAACATTTTTGAATTTAGGCTCTGCATTAAACTTACAATCTATAAAGCGACTTGCATACTTATTGGCAGTATCTTGCTTTAACTTCAACACACAATTCTCGAAACGTATTTTATCGTTATCGTCTGCAAACCTAAATTCATTATCCAGCGAACCATACACCACAGAATTTACAATATCGGCATTTAGAGCAGCACTATACAACGTTCCCTCCGAAGCAATTTTATCGGCAATAAGCAATGCCTCCTGTTTATGTTCTAGATATTTTCCGCCATTATTAAAAATGGTGCAATGCGTAAGTTTATACTCCCCGCCCAGTGCCAATGCGGCAACATTACTTCCCGCTGTATGAAAAATACAGTTCTCTGCATCTACCTTTGCATTGAGTGCAAACAGCGCTGTATTTTGCGCATTCTTCACAATACATTGCTTTAAACTAATCTCCGGTGCGGTGGCAATAGTATAATCTGCCAAATTTATAGGCAACACCTGCTGCTGAAACGATGCATTAAAAATAAACTCATCGGCTATTCCAAAGAAAGTTTCGTTTACTACCACGCGTTGCAAATTCAACTTGGCAATTTGTGCATCTTTATTTCTTCCATAAATAATTCCCCACCATTGTGCGGGCTTCTCTTTGTAATAACTTTCTAAGCGCAAACCCCTAAACACTATTGAATCGCTCCAAGAACTAGCCATAGCATTTAATGTACCATACACCCACAAACCGGCATTATTTCCCACAAAAATTTTCGTACCGCTTTCTATATTCAGCGTAGCGCCCGAATCTACTCCCACACCCGGAAATGAACTCTGCAAAATCACATGTGGTTTATCGTTTTTCCATGTTACATTTTCGCCAAACCTGTAAATTTCGCCTTTGTGATAATAAGCATCTTGCCCCCACACGGCCAATACAACTTTTTGTGTTACGCCATTGGTTACAAACTCCACTGCATCGTTTATCACAAACGGATTATTGGGATTCAACGGATTTTTAACCGTAGTTTCTACAAAAACATAAATACTGTCGTGCGCAAGAATTTCAACATCCGTAAAACTTTTCCCTGCAACCCCATCCACATTCAATCTAAAAGAAGCATCGCTTTGCAACTCCAAAAGCCTAATGCTTGAAATTTTAATTGCTCGTTTTTCTTTATTAAATATTTTAAATGCTTTAGTGGTGGAAGGAAGAGAGGTGAAAACCGTGTCGAACGAAAGTGTGTCAGTAGAAAATGAAAGTGTTCCTTTAGTAGAAAATATATCTTTTCTGCAACCGCTGGTAAATAGTGCCGATACCAATAAAAGTGTAAAAACAAAACCGATGGCAGCTTTCTTAGTGTATTTCATTAGCTGCGAATAACGCAAAAGTTTTATAGTTAGTATCTTTCTACTTGCAAATAATAGTGCAGAACAAACAGAAGGGAATATGTATTTTCTCATTAAAAAACTACATAAAGTCATTACTACTCTGGCAGGTGTCAATTACTACTTTCTTAATCCCCACCAAATAAAAACCAAGTTGAAAATACAGAGGAAGGCATACACTGCTACATGAAACCAAACAGCGGATGTATTGATGGGGAACTCTCCTTTCCACAATCCAAAATGAGATTCCCAGCGATAAAAGAATTCATTCAAATTTTGCAGATTCTTATAGCTAAATATTGCTGCATATAAAAAAGTAAAGCCATACAAAAAGAAATTGATACGCTTAGTTGCCAAACTATAAATATTGGCAAGTACTAACAATGGCAAAAAGAAAAATGCCAACGAAAACTCAAACATAGAGCGCCAATCGCGAAAATGATCTGCACTATCTTCGGGAATAAGCGGATTATTCAATTGAAAAACTGTGCCTTGGCTCAGCGCGTACGTAAGCAACATTCCACCAATAAAAAGATAGAGCCAAACACGCATCACCCGCTTTTCGCTCCACCGAAAAAACTCCATTGTGGTAGAGGCATTACGTGTAAAATACCCCATCCAAATGCCTATTGCAATAGAAGCAAAACAAATAATAAACAGCAGCACTATTTTACTTTCTTTAACTGTAAACTAAATATGTATTTGCCTAAACAAAACTTATTGTTCATAGCGGGCAATTTTGGTAGATGGCATTTCCAATTTCAGTTTCACCACCTTTTCTCTATCAATTTTATTGTAGCTTACATCCATAAATTCAAGCTGCTTCATTTGCTGCAAAGCAGGCAAGAGCAAATCGAAACTTAGCTTTGGGTTAAAAGAAATATCTAACTCTTTTAAACCTGCTAAACGATTAAGTTGGAGTGGCAGCGATGTAAGTTCATTTGCCTTTAGCAGTAGTTTTCGCAACTGATTTAACTGCAATACACTTTCCGGCAATGTACTCAACAAATTATTTCGCACATCAAGCACTTGCAATGCCTTAAACCCGCCAACACAGTCTGGCAATTGCTCAATAACATTATCTTTCAACGATAGCAATTGCAGCTTTTGAAGCAAGCAAATTTCGGCAGGCAATGTTTTTATTTTCTTATCGGCTGGATTAAAAAAGTTACCATTCAACAGCAATTGCTCCATGTTTGTAAGTTTACTAATACAAGCCGGCACCACACTGATATTGTTTTGTGAAAGATCCAACACTTTCAAGTTGCTCAATGTACAAACCGAAGCCGGAAACACATTCAATTGATTCAACGAAACATTCAGATTTTCTAATGCTGTAAGCCTAGCAATGTCGGGCAATTCGGCTAGTTTATTACCAAACAAGTTCAACACTTTCAGATTCTTTAAATCTGTAATAGTTGGCGGCAAAACTGTAATGCTGTTGTAGCGATGCCCGCTTGGCAAGCCACCTAAATCCAACACTTCTAAAGCAGCTAAACTACCTATGGTTAATGGAATTTCTTTTAGCTGATTACCATTTAGATTCAGCACTTTAATATGGCGCAACTCACCAACTTCTAATGGCACTGTTTGCAGCAAACACTCGTTTATGTGCAACTGCTTTAAGTTGGCATTGGATTTTAAAACAGCAAATAGTTTCACTAAATCTAATCGCAAATTCTGCGACAGCTTTAATGTTTCCAGCGAACTTAATTTTGAGAAAGCAGTCGGAAGCGCCACCACATCATTTATAGATAAATCCAAGGATTTTAAAGAAGTAAGATTGCCTATCTTTTCATGAATTTCGCCCACCTCAGAAGCTGAAAAATTAAGCGTTTCCACCTTAGAAGTTTTAAGCGCATCCCACAAATACTCATCTACCAAATAACCGCAATGCTCTACATCCAACGTACGCAAAGCAGTTAAATTTGAAAGTGTAAGCGGCAAGGTGGTAAACAAGTTATCTTTTAAAGTGAGTGTTTCTAAGGCTTTCAGCGTTTCAATTTCCGCAGGCAACACCTTTATGGCACAGCCATTAAGCGACAATGCTTTTAGTTTCGGCAACTGCGCTAATTGCTTCAATAGTTTTGGAATATCTAAAGCCGTGCACTTAGTACAAGTAAAAGACTCTACCTGAGAGGCATCTGTAAAATCCGGCAATTCCCTTTTAAGATACCCGTGAATGGTAATACTCACCGCTTTTTCTTCGCGTGCCAGCCGAATGGCATTCCTAGCACTTTCTGTTCCTGCCGAATCCTGTGCCGCCATACGTTTTAAATATGCTGCCTTTGCAAAGGAATCTAACTGCATTTCAGTAAACTGAGGTTGCTGAGAAAATGCCAATACACTTACCCAAAACAGCGCTAACAACAATGTTACTTTTTTCAACTTCATATAATTTAGAATTGCCAAACCTACATAAATTTAGCCTACGTTTTCATGAAATTCCTCAAATAGTATTATGAAAAAAAGTTCAATACACAAATGATTGTGGCTTCAAAATTTTAACCCTTAAAAACAATTATCCATTTTAGCACCGTGAGCAGTTTACTATTCTTTAAAAAACTCGATTGGATTCCGGCATGGGTAAAAAACCCATACCTTTTCTGCTTTACATTCTTTGTAGTTTGGATGTTTTTTTTTGACGAGCACAATTTTTCTGTTCAATGGAAAAGAAAAAACGACTTAAACGATTTAAACGAGAAAATCTCTTTTTACGAAAAGAACATAGCTAAAACCAAAACAGAGCTCAACGAACTACGAACCAACAACGAAACCAAAGAAAAATTTGCACGCGAACATTATTATATGAAACGCGACAACGAAGATGTATTTGTGTTTATTGATAACAAACCTGCGCCTGCGCAACCAAAACACTGGTGGGAAAAAATATTTTAAACAACAGCGAAATTCTTTCGCTTCATCCTAAGTTATTTCGCGAATACGCATTGTTAGACAGCGGCTCCGGAATGAAGTTAGAGCGATTTGGAAACATTACCAGCATTCGCCCCGAACCGCAAGCCGTTTGGGAGCCTTCGCAATCTATGCGCGAATGGGAAAAACAAGCCGATGTACAATTTGTGCCCACTTCTAGCAATGCCGGCAAATGGAAAAAATACAAACCCGTAGCCGATAACTGGCAACTGCAATACAACGGTAGCATTTCGTTCTCACTCAAACTTGCCCTTACCGGATTTAAACACGTTGGTGTATTTCCGGAGCAAGCAGTAAATTGGGAATATATTGCACAAGCAGTACAAGCCATAAAGGCCAAAAACACACCACCAAAATTCCTGAATTTATTTGCCTATACCGGAGGCGCTTCACTGGCTGCAAAAGCCGCTGGCGCAGATGTAACACACGTAGATTCTATAAAACAGGTGGTTACATGGGCAAACGAAAACATGCAACTCAGCAACCTAAACAATATTCGCTGGGTGGTAGAAGATGCACTCAAATTTGCCAAACGCGAAGAAAAAAGAGGCAATAAATATCACGGTATAATTTTAGACCCTCCGGCATTTGGACACGGCCCATCGGGCGAAAAATGGAAACTCGAAGACAATATTCTTGAGATGATGAACACCGTGCAGCAACTGCTACACGAAGAACATCACTTCTTAATTTTAAACGCCTATTCGCTTGGCTTCTCTTCTCTTATTCTCGAAAATTTAATTCAACCAAATTTCAAGAAACACCAATTTGAAATAGGAGAACTGTTTATTCCCGACAGCTTTGGTAAAAAACTGCCATTGGGCGCATTTGCACGCTTCTGTAAAGTATAAAATACCACAAGTATTTTCATTTACTTTCTTTGCGCAAAAATTATAGATGTTAAAGATAGTTCCGGGTCAAGTTCCGCAACCCAAATTACATGAATACTTATTAAGCTGTGTTGCACCTCGCCCTATTTCGTTTGTTTCTACCATAGATGCAGCCGGCAACGTAAATCTGGCACCTTTTTCATTCTTCAATATTTTTGGTTCCAACCCCCCGGTTTTGGTTTTTTCACCCGCCATTAGCGGCCGAACCGGAAAAAGCAAAAACACCTTAGATAATCTAAAAGAAGTAGGCGAATGTGTAGTAAACATCGTAAGCTACGACATGATTCACCAATGCAATTTAGCAGCAGCAGAATACGAAAAAGGAATAGATGAGTTTGAAAAAGCAGGGTTTCACAAAGTACCCAGCGAATTTGTAAAACCACCGCGCGTAGCAGAAAGTAAAGCACACATAGAGTGCAAAGTATTGCAAATTATAGAAACCGGAACTGGAGGCGGAGCCGGCAACTTAGTGCTGTGCGAAATTTTAGCCTTGCACATACACGAAAGCGTAATGGACGAAAGCGGCTCTGTTTCGCCCTATAAATTCGACCAAATTGCACGCATGGGCAAAAACTATTGGGCACGCACCATTCCAGAATCTATTATAGAAATGCCCCGCACACCCGATGCCACCAAAGTAATTGGCGTTAACGCACTTCCACACTTTATACGCACCTCAAAATACCTGAGCGGAAACGATATTGCCCTACTTGCCAACAACGAAACACTGCCCACCCACGCACAAGCAGCACCATACCAACACCTGCAAAACCAAACTAAAGAAACCATTGCCAACCAATGCAAAGAGCAGCTAAAAAACGGCAACCTCACAGAGGCACTCTGCATCGCCATGTTGCTTGCAGAATAAGCACCTGTATATTTTTTATCGAATATATTGCATATATAAATGAAAGCAGTATCTTCGCACTCCATTTTTTAACAAAAAAAGCAGAGAAACATGCTGAATCAGTACGAAACAACATTCATTCTCACGCCTGTATTGTCTGATGACGATGCCAAAAAAGCAATCAAATCTTATGTTGATTTGCTGAAGTCCGTTGGCGCTGAGATAGTGGCTGAAGACCACTGGGGCTTACGCAATTTGCGTTACCCAATTAAGAAAAAAACCACCGGAATTTATCACTGGGTGGAATTTAAAGCACCGGCAAATGCCATCAACACCTTAGAAATCGCCTTTAGACGCGATGAAAACGTGTTGCGCTATTTAACCGTTCGCTTAGATAAGTATGCCGTTAAATACAACCAAGACAAACGTGCCGGACTTATCGGAAAAAAGAATGAGAAAGCATTAGAAAACGAAAAACAGGAGGCATAATTTATGGCAACAGGAAATGAGCAAATCAAATTCTTAACCGCCAACAAAATTGGTGCGTTCAAAAAGAAATACTGCCGCTTTAAAAAGAGCGGAATCAAATACATAGATTACAAAGATCCTGAGTATCTATTGAAGTTCGTAAACGAACAAGGTAAAATTGTTCCTCGCAGAATTTCCGGAAACTCATTAAAGTATCAACGTAAAGTGGCTACTGCTATTAAACGTGCTCGCCACTTAGCTTTAATGCCTTACGTTGCAGACTTGTTGAAATAATTATTCACCAAACTTAAAACATTAAACAAATGGATATCATATTGCTTAAAGACGTTGAGAAACTCGGTTTTGCCGATGATGTGGTGAATGTAAAAAACGGTTTTGCATTAAACTACCTTATTCCACAAGGTTATGCCGTTGTAAAAAACGATACCAACCTTCGTGAACTAGGTACCCGTCTTAGAATAAAAGAAAAGAAAGAGGCTAAACTTTTAGAACAAATCCAAGAAATAACTGCACGTTTAAAACAAACTGCATTTAAAATTGGAGCAAAAGTTGGTTCTACCGATAAAATTTTTGGTTCTGTAACCTCTTACCACGTTGCCGAAGCTATTCGCAACCTTGCTCAAGTAGAAGTAGATAGAAGAAAGATTACTATCGTAGAAGGCGAAGTAAAAACACTCGGAAACTACACAGCCGAAGTTACTTTAGGTAAAGAATATAAAGTAACAGTTGCTTTTGAAGTAGTAGCAGAATAATATCTATAAAACTAGTTTACTTAAAGGCTGCCCCAAAGGCAGCCTTTTCTTTTTCACCAATGGCAATTTCACTATCTGCAAGTTATTTACAATTTCTGCCCTCAACTTGATAATATTACGCCATACAGCAGCCATATATACCAACCAAAGTACACTTTTTAAAAGTTGCACCTCTTTGAGCCCTATAAAAGGCTTTCTTTAAAAAGTTGTCGTTATTTACACGAAGCAGCACCCACATGGCACATAGTTTTGCGCCATGATGCAGACATCAACAAAAACAACCTTTACGGCCGAAGAAATTTTTTCGTTTTGGAGGTTACATACCGAAAATGGAAGGCAAACATGGCATTTCCAACTTCCTACTGAATATGCCAACATCAACTGGACTTCGCCCGAAGGCAAACAAATACTGCACGAAATAGATGCTGCATTTTGTTTCAATAAACACCCTAATCCCAATGTGCAAGATGCTGTATTTAGAAATTCATTTACAAAAAACAGTAACACCACTAGCAAGGCAAATACACCAACAGAAGCACTGCAAAACGGCTGGGCCTATTTTACGCAACTATTAAGCAACGAAGGGCACTTTGCCGGAGACTACGGAGGGCCGCTTTTCTTATTGCCCGGATATGTAATTGTTCACTATATCACCCAAACTAAAATAGAAGAACCTTACCAAACACTTATTGCTCGCTATATGCTCAACCACCAAAACCAAGATGGGAGCTGGGGGCTGCATATCGAAGATTCCGGAACTATGTTTGGCACCTGCCTGCACTATGTAAGTTTGCGGCTGCTTGGCTTTAAAAAAACAAACACCCAACTACAAAAAGCACAACAATGGATACTCCAGCACGGAGGCGCATTAACCCTGCCACCTTGGGGGAAATTTTACCTGTCTTGCCTAGGCATTTTTGAATGGGAAGGCAACCACTCTCTACTACCGGAACTCTGGCTACTTCCAAAAACATTGCCCATACACCCTTCGCGCTACTGGAGCCATGCACGCATGGTATATTTACCCATGAGCTATTGCTTTGGAAATAAACTCAAAGCAGCCCCTACCCCACTTTTACATGAACTGAAAACAGAAATTTATACCCAACCATACCAAGAAATAAATTGGAAAAATGCTAGAAACCAATGCTGTCCCAAAGATGTGTATCACCCGCCACACAAGGCTTTATCTACACTTAATTTCTTTACAAGTATATATGAAAAGATTGCAGTAAAAGCATGGCGAAACAAAGCCTTAAACTATGCCATCAACTATATTGATGCAGAAGATCAACAAACTAACTATATCAACATAGGACCTGTAAATAAGATGCTAAACATGCTCTGCATTTGGCATTGCTACGGAAAAAATTCAGTACAATTTCTAAGCCACATAAAACGCCTGCAAGATTACCTCTGGCTATCAGAAGACGGAGTAAAAATGCAGGGATACAACGGCTCGCAGTTTTGGGATACCATGTTTGCATACTGTGCATTAAAGGCATGGAAAAACGGCACCCACTTACGCGAAGCAGAAAGCAAAATGCTAGATTTTATTAGTGCACAACAAATACAGGCAGAGCCGCACTTACATCAAGATTTTTTTAGACACCCATCTGTGGGCGGCTTTCCATTTTCTACCAAATCGCATGGCTGGCCAATAACCGATTGCTCTGCCGAAGGATTAAAAATATTGGTACAAAATAGGCAACAGATTGCCAATGCACAGCAGCGTTGCGAACAAGCAGCCACCTTGTTGCTTTCGTTTCAAAACAAAGATGGCGGTTGGGCGAGCTACGAGAAACAACGCGCTCCAAGTTGGATAGAAACACTCAACCCCTCGCAAATTTTTGGAAACATAATGGTGGACTATAGCTACACAGAATGCAGCAGTTCTGCGGTGCAAGCGCTCATCACATTTCAACAAGCATTTCCAAACTTTCAATCTGAAAATATTAAAACTGCCATTACAAACGGATTGAACTTTATATGCAAACAGCAGCTGCAAGATGGCAGTTGGTATGGCTCATGGGCAGTTTGCTATACTTATGGAACATGGTTTGGCGTAGAAGCACTTTACCTCGCAAAGGAGAAAGGCTATTTACAATCAAACACAATAAATACAGCCTTGCAAAAGGCAGCACAGTTTTTAGCAAGCAAGCAAAACACCGATGGCGGTTGGGGCGAATCGTTTGAAAGTTGCATACAGAAGAAATATACCCCTTCGCTACAATCGCAAGTAGTAAACACCGCTTGGGCAGTACTTGCACTTTTAAAAATTGGTGGATTTGAAAACGAAATACGTAAAGGCATTGCATTCATAACCGATAAACAACTTACCAATGGTAATTGGGAGCAAGAAAACATAAATGGAGTATTCAACCATAACTGCGCCATTAGTTATACCAATTTCCGAAATATATTTCCGCTTTGGGCATTAGGCGAATACGAAGCCACTCAACCATTTTGCTAAGAAATGTGCCAAACTTTAGTGCCGCAACACAAACATTTTCTATTCCTTAGCGCCACAATATTTTTTGCAACATGTCTATCATTAAACCGTTTAAATCGCTACGACCACAGCCTGCATACACCACTCAAGTAGCATCGCTGCCCTACGATGTTATGAATACAGAAGAAGCCGCCCAAATGGCTGCAGGCAATCCATATTCCTTTCTTCATGTTAGCAGAGCAGAAATAGATTTGCCTATCGGCACTTCTTTATACGATAGCAGTGTTTACGAAAAAGCAAAGAGCAATTTCAATAAACTCATTAGTGAAAAAATTTTACAGCAAGATGAAAACGAAAGCCTCTACATCTATGCACTTACCATGAATGGTCGCACACAAACAGGCTTGGTAGCATGTTGCTCCATCGAAGAATACGAACAAAATATTATTAAGAAGCATGAATTTACCCGTCCTGAAAAAGAAGAAGATCGCATACAACACATGCAGCATCTCGAAGCACAAACAGGACCCATTTTCCTTACCTATAGAAATAACGATGCCGTAGATAAAATAATTGCCAACTACACTGCTCAGTCGCCCATTTTCAGCTTTACGGCAAGCGATGGCGTAAAACACGAAGGCTGGCAAATAACAGATGTTCCAGCCATTCGAACATTGGTGCAACTATTTGCCAGCAACATACGCTACCTCTACATTGCCGATGGACACCACCGCGCTGCCAGTGCTGCCAAAACCGGACTACGCAAAAAAACTGCCAATGCTACACATTCCGGTTACGAAGATTACAACTACTTTTTATCGGTACTTTTTCCCGCTTCGCAATTGGCAATTATGGATTACAACCGTATAGTGAAAGATTTAAACGGACATTCCAACGAGCAATTTTTGCACAAAGTAAAAGAGCACTTCGATATAACACCGGCAAATGCCTCTTTTGCGCCCAAAACACTTCATGAATTTGGCATGTACATAAACCGCCAATGGTATTGTTTAAAAGCAAAAGATGCCATTATTAAAGACGATCCCATTGGAGTGCTGGATGTAACTATTCTTCAAAACTATTTATTGCAACCACTCTTAGGAATAGAAGATCCAAGAACCGATAAACGCATAGATTTTGTGGGCGGCATTAGAGGTTTAAAAGAATTAGAAAAACGAGTAACCAGTGGTGAAATGGCGGTAGCATTTGCACTCTATCCCGTATCGTTGGAGCAATTGATGGCAATAGCCGACAACCACAACGTGATGCCTCCAAAAAGTACTTGGTTTGAACCCAAACTGCGCGATGGCTTGTTTATTCACCTCATTTAATATTGCAACTGAAATAAGTGAAAGCACCGCAGCCATTTCATTTTAAGCACTTCTCCTTACAACAATCTGCGGAAGTAATGAAAGTAAGCACCGATAGTATTTTACTCGGATCTTGGCTGCATTCAAATACGGCTGAAAACATATTAGATATTGGAACCGGAAGCGGCATTTTATCTTTGCTTGCAGCGCAAAAAAGCAATGCTGCCATTTTTGCCATAGACATTAACCCGGCTGCCATTACTGTGGCTCAACTTAATTTTAGAAACAGTGTGTGGGCTACACAATTGCAAGCACAGAATACTGCATTACAAGATTTGCATCCGGCTGCATTGTTTGATGTAATTATCAGCAATCCACCCTACTTTGAAAACGATGTGCCATCGCCCTCGAAAAACAGAAATATTGCAAGGCATCATACCACACTTTCTTTTGAAGAATTACTGCTGCATACAGCACGGTTATTGCATTTAAACGGTAGTGCATTCTTTGCTATTCCTGCCAAAAGCACATTAGCTTTTCAAACCATTGCGGCACAGCACCATTTATTTACCGTAAAGCAACTAAGCGTAATTTCAACTCCCGATAAATTGCCTTACTTAACGCTACTACAACTAAGCAAAACACGCACCACACCTAAAGAAGAAACACTTATTGTTTATACTGAAGAAGGAAAATACACTTCGGCATTCATTGAGCTTACCAAAGAAGCCTATGCCGTAAACTACGGCTAAAACCGCAAACGCATTTGTACTTTTATTTCACTCTTTTTAGCTCCGTCTATTTGGTCTAAACCGCTGCCAATTACCTTTACATCGCTGCGGAATGTTTGTGCCCAACGCACCCAAAATTCAAGCCATCGCGTAGCTTTATACTGCAATGTAAGATAATACCGAATGCCGTTTCCGTATAGTGCAGGAATAGAGAATGAATACAACACATCATTTTCGTAAGTATAAATTCTGGAATTGTAACTCGGTGTTCTAAAAATAGCAAAACGTGCATTTGCCGAAAGTGGGAAACCCATTCGTTTAAAAGCAATATCTTGGTAAAACATATATCCAACTTCGGGTTTTCTGCTTTCTAAATTATAGAAACTCACTTCTACCCTATTGGAAATAGTAATATCATCGGTTACGCGAAATCTATGTTGGTAGCGCAGTCCCTGCCGTGTTTCTTTCACCACATAATCGAGCGGCAAATCATTTAAAGGCGAATTGCGCTTCTTGGTTTCAAAACGGTAGCGTATATAAATCTCCGATTTCTTGTTGGGTTTTACAGTAGCTTGCAAATAATTTTCGTTTCCCCACGAAGGTGCATCTACCAAATACTTTAGCCAAGGATGCATATACAAATCAAAAAAAGCATCTAGCTGCAAATACTTAACTGGTCTGGCGCTCAATCCCATATACAAGCCATGTTCGTTTTGCGGATGGCTGCGCTCGGCAAAAGCACTTCCATAAGCCGATTGAAAGTTCTTAGAGAAATAGCGATGCACCACACTCATATCTACCTTTTTATCTAAACTAATAATGGCTCCATTCAGCAAACCAAAACCACCATTATTGCTCACAGCATTTTCACCAAAAAAGTGGATATTCCTAAACACTGCATGGTAATCTACACTTACATTCAGCAGTTGCTGTGCAGCAAAATCAAACATGGCGTAAGGTGCTTGCAGTTTAGAGTATGGTTTAAAATAGCGCATATAAACTGCATTGGCTCCAATGTGCCAACTCTTCTTATTGTAAGAAACATTACCGCCTGTGGTAAGTTGCGAAACCGTTTCGCGCCCGGCAATTTCACTTTGTGTTCTATGGTATCCGGTTTCCATTAAAGAAGAAAAATACTCCTCTTCATTTATACTTGTATCGCTTAGTGCCTGCGAAACCACATTAGCATCTACCAGTTTATACGATGCAAAAGCCGTTACTTCCCAATTTTTAAAACCAAGCGTAAAAGCACCTCCGCGCATATAGCGCCATTCGTTTACCGAAGTGTACGGTCGCAGTTTAGGACTTTCGCGCTTCACCATCATTACGGCAGGGCTTTTCCTAAACCCAAAACCTGTCCACATAATCAATCCTTGCCCCAAGCGCACTTCGTAATCGCCCAAGGCAAGTGCTTTTAATTGCTTCCTATTTCTAATAAAAAAATGTGCTGAATAGAAATCGAATCCTCGCTTATTGCTTCCTTTAAAAAATTCCTCTCCTGCATCTTTATCGGCAGTAAAACCATAGCTCATTTGCGTGCCGTAGGTATATCTAAAACGTGCCAACAAACGAAATGGAAGCCCCTGATAATACTGTTTTGAAGGATTGTCGGGAACGGCATAACCTCTGCTTTTTTCTATTTGCTGCTGGTAGCGACTCAGGAACTGAATGTTTCCTTTAGAGAATAAATCTTTTAACGGAACATGCATATCCTGCAAATTTTCATCCACTTTAATGTATGGCAAAACAGCCTTAATGGTGGCAACATCCCAAAGAGGAACGGCTTGTAGTTCATACACCGAAATAAGTTTTCCGTGCCGCTGAATGTAGCGCTGCAACTCTGTAATTTGCTGAGGAGAAAGCAGAATAATTTCCGATAACTCCCCAACAGAAGCCCTATTTAAGTTAAGTGGGCGCTTCTTCAAATTTTCTAAATCATCTATAGAAGCATCGAACGTAAACTCCTCTGAATCTTCGGAGCGGGCAAAATTCTCTATAATTTCTTGTTCTTCGGTATCATCGACTTGCTGCGCGCACACTGCCACAGGTATTAGCAGCAGCAGTATTTGCAGGTGCCGGGCAACCATAGATAAATAATGAAGTAAGACTTGCGTCATTCAAAGTGTTCTGCAAGTGATATTACAAGTAAATTGGCAAAACAGAAAATTACTTTTCTATTACCAATCCATCGGCAGAAGCTCCTAATTGTAGTAGTGTTGCAGAAATATCGTGCACAAAATTTTGAGAACCGCACACATAAAAACGTTGTCCAAAATCTTTAATATACTCTATCAACGAACTTTTATTTAAGCGCTTTTCTACAAAACCAATTACGCCTTCTTTGGTATAGTGGTTTATGTAATTTTCTTTTAGCATATCGTGCAGCTCTGCTCCTGCAATTACATCGGCAGAAGTATAACTGGAGTATATCAGTTTATTGTTTAAAAGTCTGTTTTGTTTTTTCAATTCGCGAAAAATTGAAATAAAAGGTGTAATACCGGAACCGCCTGCAATAAACACGCCCGGCCCTTTATATTCAATTGCGCCAAATGGTTCACCAAGAATAAACGAAGCACCAGCATTGGTTTTTGCCAATTGTGCAGTTACACCTTTTCTTTCCGGATAAATTTTTACGAGTAATTCTAAATGCTCCCAAGAATTTAAACTGGTAAAAGTGAAAGGTCTAAATTCATTGCTCCAGCCATCTTCGTTTAGTGCAATTTCTGCTGCCTGACCGGGCACAAATTGGTATCCTTTTGGTTTCTCTATAATAAACCGCTTTACATTGCTATTTACAAAGTGTGCTTCTTTAACTTGAACAATTGAAGTATTCATTTATGGATTGGTTTAATTAAAAATTACAACAAAGAAGAAAGCTCGCTTAAGCAATGCACTTCGAAGGTGGGTTTTGCCTTATGCCATTTGCGCTTTGGGTTAAACAAAACAGCATCAATACCTGCATTCATGGCGCCATCTATATCGGTTTGTATGTTATCGCCCACCATAAGGCATTCGTGTTTTTGCGAAGCAGTAATTTTAACCGTGTGCTCAAAAATAGCTACACTGGGCTTTTGGAATCCCACTTCTTCTGATACTACTGTATGTGTAAAATATGGTTGCAAACCGGAATGCAGTATTTTTTGCTGCTGCACTTCTTTAAAACCATTGGTAATAATATGCAATTGATAACGGCTCGAAAGATATGTGAGCATTTCGTGTGCATGAGGAAACAATGCTTGCCTGTGCGGGCTTTGTGTAACATACATATCTGCAATGTGCGCCACCAACGATTCATCTTCTATATTAAAGCGCGAAAGTGTTTCGCGAAAGCGCCCTAATCGCAATTCCTCTTTAGTTACTTTATGATTATGATACAAATACCAATATTGATCGTTGATGGGTTGATAGGTTTGATAAAACTGATCGAAATTAAAAATGCCTTTTTGCCTTAATGCACATGTTTCGAATATCTCCAGCAATGTACTTTTAGAATTGGTTTCAAAATCCCAAAGTGTATGATCTAAATCGAAAAAAATATGTTTATACGGCTTCATCACACATAGCACAAAGCGAACAAATTATTCGCTTTCATTAACTTTTTATTCATTTAAAATTGCTGCACAAAGAAGCAAAAAAACAATTAGCCTGCAATGCACTTATTAGATTGGATTGTTTTAGTAACCACACTCCTTGCCATTATTGTATATGGCATGTATAAAAGCAGTGGCAGTAAAAATATAAGCGACTACTTTTTAGGTAGCAAAGAAATGCCATGGTACTTTGTAATGTTTTCGGTTATTAGCACACAGGCAAGTGCCATTACTTTTATTTCTGCACCAGGGCAAGCTTTTACCGATGGCATGCGGTTTGTACAATTTTACTTTGGAATGCCCATTGCCATGTTGGTTGTAAGTTTCGTGTTTATGCCCATGTTTCGCAAAGCAAATGTTTTTACCGCATATCAGTTTTTAGAAAAAAGGTTCGATGTGAAAACAAGAGCATTCACGGCACTATTGTTTTTATTGCAAAGAGGTCTTTCTGCCGGCTTAACCATTTATGCACCTGCGCTTATCTTAAGTTCTGTTTTGGGTTGGAATATTTGGATAGCCAATTTGGTAATGGGCGGCTTAGTTATTGTGTACACCGTAAGTGGAGGCACCAAAGCCGTTTCGTACACACAGTTTCAGCAAATGCTGGTAATTACTATCGGCATGTTTATTGCTGGTTTTATGGTAGTGAAACTATTGCCCGATGGAGTTGGATTCTTTGATGCCGTAAAAATTGCCGATGCCGTAGGAAATATGAATACCATCACTACCAACTTCAACATGAACGACAAATACAATGTGTGGAGTGGCTTAATTGGCGGCTTCTTTTTATCGCTTGCATATTTCGGCACCGACCAAAGCCAAGTTGGAAGATACCTAACGGGCAAAAGCGAAAGCGAAACACGAAAAGGACTGCTTACTACTGCTTTGGTAAAGATACCTATGCAGTATTCTATTCTGCTTATTGGCGCTTTGTTGGTTGCGTTTTACCACTTCCATAATGCTCCTATTTTTTTTAACGAAACTGCATTGCAAAAAGCAAGGGTTAATGCTTCGCAAGAATTTAATGAATTAGAAAAAAAATACACCGTAATACAAGAAGAAAAAAGAAATACTGCTTTTGCCTATATACAAAGCAATAACCCTCAAGAGCAAACTCAATTAAAAAATTCCCTCCAAGAATTAAAAACAACAGAACAAAAACTCAGAAGCGAAACAAAAGCACTTATTACACAAACAAACCCTTCCAGCGATACTAACGACACCAATTACATATTCCTAAACTTTGTACTCCACTATCTTCCTGCGGGTTTAATTGGCTTGCTCATTGCAGTTATATTTTGTGCATCGTGGAGCAGCACAGCTTCTGAACTAAACGCCTTAGCTTCTACATCCGTAATAGATTTATACAAAAGATTATTAGTAACCGACCGAAACGAGCAGCATTATGTTTTTGTTTCAAAATTACTCACCGTTTTTTGGGGAATCATTGCCATTTTGGTTGCCCAATTTGCCAGTGCACTTGGCAGTATGATTGAAGCTGTAAATGTGCTGGGATCACTGTTTTACGGAACCACATTAGGCGTTTTTGTAGTGGCATTTTTTGTAAAATATATAAAAGGAACTGCCGTATTCTTTGCTGCCATTGTTGCAGAAATTACTGTAATAATTTTGTACCAAAATGAAACTACCGCATTCTTATGGCTCAATATGATTGGATGCTTGCTGGTAGTGTTACTTGGCATGGTATTTCAGTTTGTTTTAAACAAACAAACACCTCCATCTACCTTAAAAAATAGCGCGTAATTCTGCTCTGCCGGAATGCACCACTTTAGCTGTACCTGTTTTCCTGCCATCATATACAAAGGTAAGTAATACCGCAGGTGTAAGCCTATACTCCACCGTGCCATTCCAAACTAAATTATTGCCATTTTGTAAACCTTCTAGCATGGCATATTCCAGTTGCTGATTCCTATAATCTTTATCTGCATAATGCACCAATGAATATGTAAAACGCGCTTCTGCAGCTGCCTTTCCCGAAATATTATACCTCGATTGCAACCCTGCTTGGTGTATGTTTACTATTTGATTTCCCACACTATCTGTGGGATTTATTTTTTGTGCAAAGAGGTAATTTACTGCAATTCTAAATGCCGTTTTGTATTGATATGATAGTTCTGTATTGGTTTGGTTAAAATAAAAACGATAGCGCTGTTGTATATAAAAATCGCTGGTGTTGGCGCGTGTACCATTGGTATATACTGTTTGCACAGTAAGCGACTTAATAAAATTATACCGTGCAGAAACACTCTGTGTTTGTGTTAAGCGTTCCTCGTAACCATTGGTTAATAGAATTTTGCTTTGCAAATAACTAAAGTCAAACTGCAAGCCATACTTGGGATCTAAACGATTAAAGAAAAGCGATGCCCGCGAACTGTGTGTTAAACTAACCAACGAAGGATTGCTAAACGCTACCGGAAACGGATTAAACACATTGGCAACACTTGAACTTTTTGAAGCAAAACTTTTGCGCTGCACTTCTATACTGGCAAAGGCAGAAAACTTTGCAAAAAAGCGAGCTGCCCTACTTGCATTTTTTCCAAGAAGCGTTGCAGGATTTACATTAAGCGTTTGCGTAAAGGATGCCACATTCACAGGAAGCGACTCCGGTGTAACCGTAAAAACTTTTATATAAGTAGTATCCTCTTTAAATGGGGAAACCACAAATTCATCTAATTGTTTTATGCCATCATCGTTTGCATCTTTCCAAATGTAATCGCCAGTATTAGCAGGCGATTGCTGATACGAAACCTGAATTTTCTGCTCCCTCCCATTGCTAATTTCATATAAAGTAGTACTGCGCAAAAAACCTTTTAAAGCTGTAATTGAATAATCTATTCTTCCTAAATAATAGTGGCGATTGTAATTAGTTGCGTGTATAGAATCGCTATTGAATGCGTAGCGGTAAGTTGCCGTCCAGTTGAGCGCTTGATTTTTAAGTGTAGTTATTCTTCCGGTAGTAGAAACCGATTGACCGTAAAAAAAGGGCTTGGCAAAAGCGGTGGAATCTGCACGCTGCTCCATGCGCAACTTAGCTTCTAATGTAAACTGATTGCGCATGGTATCGGGCGATTTTAAATAGATTCCATAATTCTGCCACAGGTACGAATTTGATTGAAGATGCTTGGTGGCTTTATTGGTAATTGAATTTACTTCATGGTCTAAATAAACTCCTACACTAATATTCTTTGCCTTCTTAACTGCATAGCTCAAATCGGCTCTGGGTCTAATAAAGAGTGAATGCTGCAAAGGTGCATCGCTATTCATTACCGAATTTTGAGTACTAAATAAAAAGCCTTTGCCTTGTAGTGTTGCGCCTATAGAATTTTCATAACCACTAAAATTCCCTTGCTGTATATAATTCCTAAAGCGATAGTAGATATTGCCTGCTTTCTCAAATTGATATTGCAAAAATAGATTTCCGTAGTGCTCATCGCGTGGGTTTTCGAATGCAGCAGTATTCCATTCACGATTAAATTCCACCGCCCTAAAACGCTCTACATACTTAAATTTTGCTTGCACAAATTCATAAACAGCATCTATTAAAAGTTGCTCTTTCACACGGCTACTATCGCGCTTGGTAGGCACTATTCCTTTGTAATTTATTCTGGCAGCACCGCCCCTGTTGTCGTCATTATCCAATGCAGAAAGCGTGTTTACATCTCGGTTGCTCAATGCCGCTTCGGTAGAAATAACATGATTGCTATTTATTTTAAAATCGTTTGCAATAGAAAATAACTGCTGCAACTGCGGAGCAGGAAGAAGCACCGCGGGCACATAGCTTCCACGCTTGTAAATAACTCCGGCAACAGTATCGGGCTTTACCCAAGCAAACACCCTGCCATTTGCTGTTGAAGATGCCGGAATATAATCGCCTTTACCTTCACCCACCAAAGAAAAAGTGGCGGTGTAGTAAGCATTTGAACTCGTTTCGTACACCAATACAGAATCAAAGCCAAGCGTATCTTTTAAAGCATACAACACCCGATTGCCATTGGCAGCTACACTATCTAAAGTTGGATACAAAAAATGGGTTACACTATCGCCAATGCTTGAGAGGAAATCCCTCTTCTTATCGTCCAAACTTTCACTCAGGGTTTGCGATTTGCTGTCTTGCTCCGAATAAATATTTATGCGCGTGTTTACATGCTTTGTTTCCCATGCGGCATTGGCAAAAATCACAGAGCGCAGATAATTATTGTTAGTATATTCAAACTCAACCACCACGCGCAAATCGCGTGTAATTATTCGCTTAGGTGTAAATTTTATTTCAGCAGTGTTGTAGTCAATTACATAATCTCTATCTGCACCCCGCTGCATTTTTTTCCCGTTTATGAATACCTCTTCGCTATTGGCAAGAATTACAATGTAGGTTTCGCCATTTGCACCCAGCAATTTATAGGGACCTTGGTTGCCTTCACTCACCTGCAAAACATTACGTGCAAATTTTCCGCGCATAATGCCACCGGCAGCCTGTGCCTCTACATTCCCCCATTTTTTAAAATCGAAAGAACCTTGATACCAGCCACCTTGCGGCTTCTTAGAGTAGCGTAAAAAATAACTGCTTTCGGGATTATACAAATCAAAATCGCCTGCCGTAAGTTTATGATTCCGGTACTTTAACTGAATAAATATTTTATCGAACTCTTGTATTTGCTGTGTATTTCCATCGGGTTGAAAGGGCACATTATTATCGGTAAGAGCAGCCGTTATCTCTAAATCCTTTGCCAATGCTCCACTCAACTGCAAGTTAAACTGCGAGTTAAGCACCACATCTTGGTTGCTACCAAAAGTTAAGCCGCGCGAAAAGGTACCATTGTAATCTAAAGTGCCAAAATCTATAAACTGTTGCGGGCTTTCTAACGGCTTATATTCAAAAGGGTGCATTACAAAGTTCTGCTGCGAAAAACTATAATCTGCATGGCTTTTATGTGCTGCCGCTGCCATGCGCTTAAATGGATAAACCCTATATTTTATGCGCACCTCACCTTGCGGGGCTTTTTTCCAAAGCAAAAGCGATTGAAATGGAAACAATGTATATGCTGAAGTGTCCAACGGCACTCCGTTTTGATATACAAAAAACTGCCCCGGCACTAATGCCATAGAGTCCACCTTTAGCGAATCGCCCTGCACCACAACACTTTTAGTTCGAAGGTTAGAAAGCGATTGTGCCCGCAACGAACACAATACAGCCATACAGCACACCATAAATAGAGCTACCTTCCTAAGCAAAACAACCAATAGTTTCAGCGAATGAAAGTAAATGAATTGAACAAAAGTTTGCTATTACTCTTTTCAATACAAAAAAATCTTGCACTCAAAAAAACTACGTGCAATAATTAAAAAAGCGATTACTGCTGCTCATTGTAAATTATTTCTCATTTTTCATTTCAAAACATTGCAGTTGAAATTTATTGCCAAGTTCTTCATATTGCTTTGGTCTGTATGGGCAGGCTTTGTATTCTTTGGGCTGCTTGCAATTGGCTTTCCTATCATTATTATTCCTGCATTACTTGGCAGCAATTACTTAAAAAAACAAGTATGGCAGGTTTTGCGTTATATCGCAAAACTTATATTGCTGCTGTGGGGCGTACGTGTAGAGATAAAAAACAAACACTTAATTGATGCTACCGGGCAGTATGTATATGTACCCAACCATAGAAGCTATTTAGATGCGCTGGTAGTTGGCTCCAGCATTCCCAACCACATTAAATATTTAGGAAAAGCGGAAGTTTTAAAATGGCCACTTTTGGGATTTATTTTAAAGCATTACCACATTCCGGTACAACGCGATGATGCAGGAAGCCGCAACCTTAGCCTTGCTCAAATGGATGAATTAGTAAAAAGTGGCGTATCGCTCTGCATATTTCCGGAAGGCACTTGCAACACAACTCCCAACTTGCTCAAAAAATTTCACGAAGGCGCTTTTAAAATTGCAATACCCAACCAAATTCCCATAGTGCCAATTACCGTAATTGGAACCGGAGAACTCATGCCCAGAAACGGCTTACTGCTTAAGCCCGGAAAAATAATTATCTATTGGCATGCACCCATTGCCACCACTAATTATACCGCCAACGATACTCCACAACTGGTAGAAAAAGTACAGCAAACACTCTTAGAGGATTTAGTTCGCCATTATCCAAACGGCTATCTCTCCTAAAGCTTACAGTTATTTCATTTATTTGCCGAAAATTTTCTTCATGCGCATTCTATATCTTCTACCCATTTTAACCATTACCGTATTGCTAACTGCTTGTGGAAACGGCAATAACTCCGGTACAAAAAGCACTACCAATCTGCAAGCAAAAGGCGGTGTAAAATACGGAGGGGTTTTTCGCGAAAACGAAACAGAGTATTACCGCTCGCTCTTTCCGCAAAACATTACAGAAGTTGTAGGACATCGCATTACCAACCAAGTATATGAAGGCTTGGTTACACTCAATCAAAAAGATTTAAGTATTGAACCTTCCTTAGCCGAAAGTTGGACGGTAAACGACAGTGCAACCATCTTTACTTTCAAAATTCGCAAAGGCGTTTTCTTCCACCCACACGAATCTTTTGAAGGTGGAAAAGGCCGAGAAGTAACAGCACAAGATTTTGCATACTGCTTAGAATTATTGTGTAAAAAATCTGCTACCAACCAAGGTTTCTGGTTATTCGATGGCGTAGTAAAAGGCGCCAAAAACCATTACGAATCACCTAGCGAAAGCACCTTGGCAGCATTAGGAATAAAAGCCTTAGATGCAACTACACTGCAAATTACTTTAGAAAAACCCTATGCCGGATTTTTGTACCGCCTTGCCATGCCTTTTTGTGCAGTATTTCCAAAAGAATTATACGAAAAGAAAGGTGAAGCCATGCGCGATATTGCAGTAGGCACAGGACCATTTATCATTAAAAAAGTACTGCAAGACGAAGGTGTTTATTTAGCCCGCAACGAAAGCTATTGGAAGAAAGATGAATTTGGAAACAGCCTTCCTTACTTAGACGGCATCAAGTTTTCTTTTATTAAAGAAGAAAAAACCGAAATGCTCGAATTCAGAAAAGGAAATTTAGAAATGAAATACCGTTTACCTTTAGATGCCGTTAATGATATTATAGACGAAAACGGCAACCTAAAAGGCGAATACAAAGCCTTTGAAATACAAAAAGCAACAGAGTTATCATTACAGTATTATGGCTTTTTACACACCCACCCCATTTTCTCCAACCTACATGTACGCAAAGCATTTTGCTACGCAATAGACAGAAAAAAAATAGTGGATTATACCGTAAAGGGCGAAGGCATTCCTGCGTTTAACGGTATAGTACCGCTCGGCATGAACGGATACAACAACGAAGCCGTAAAAGGCTTTACCTTCGACCCTGCCAAAGCCAAAGAAGAGCTAAAACTTGCAGGCTTCGAAAACGGTAAAAATTTCCCGAAAATAACCTTGCAAATAAACAGCGGAGGAGGCCGAAACGAAAAAGTAGCAGAAGCAATTACAGCCATGCTTAAAGAAAATTTGAATGTTGAAGTTGTAATTACCCAACTCCCTTTTGCGCAACACTTAGAAAATTATGAAACCGGAAAAGCTGCCTTTTGGCGTGCAGGTTGGGTGGCAGATTACCCCGATCCCGAAAACTTTCTTACACTCTGCTATGGAAAACACGTACCTGCCAAGCCAACCGAAAAAGCATACCTAAACGCATATCGCTATAAGAATGCAGCATACGATAAATTATTTGAAGAAGCATTGGCAACCACCAATTTCGAAAAACGTAATCAGCTTTACGAACAGTTAGACCAAATAGCCATAAACGATGCCGTAATGCTTCCAATTTATTACACCATCAACCGAAGACTTATTCAACCTTATGTGAAAAATTTTCCCGTAAATGGAATGGAATACCGCAACTATCGCGAAGTATGGTTCGATAAAAAATAATTAAACTGCAAGCAATTACCATTCGTATTCATTACCATGCCGGGCATCAGACTCTTTTTCTTAAAGCAAATACTGAAAAATGTAAAGCGCAAAGCCAAATACCACAACCTGCGTGGCGCTAGAATTGGCTTTACCAAAATGGTGCGTCCTTTTAACCAACCACTACCCAACTTCACTTACCAGGCAATAGAAGTTTCAGGTATGAAAAGCGAATGGATTCAATACAAACAATGCCATGCCGAAAAGGTAACACTATACTTTCACGGAGGCGGCTACGCCACAGGAGGCATAGAAACCCACCGCTCCCTTTGCTCGCAGCTAAGCAAATTTTCGGGTACAAAATTGCTCTTAATTGAATACCGCTTAGCTCCGGAAAACACATACCCCGCACCTATAGAAGATGCCGTAGCTGCCTATAAATGGCTACTAGAAAATAACTACAAAGCAGAAAACATAGCCTTTGCGGGCGATTCTGCCGGAGGCGGTATTACCATTGGCACACTTACTTATTTGCGCAACCACCAACTACCATTGCCAGCTTGTGCAGTTACTTTTTCGCCCTGGCTCGACCATACTTTCAGCGGCAATTCCTACCAAACAAAAAGAAACATAGATCCAATGCTTATTTTTGAAGGATTTGAATTGTGGAGCAAAGCCTACTTAGGCAATGCAACCCCCGATGCGCCTTATGCCTCGCCCATTTTGCATTCTTTAGAAAAACTACCACCATTGCTAATACAAGTTGGCACCGATGAAATGCTTTTAGACGATTCTATTCGCCTTGCAGAAAAAGCAAAAGCAGCAGGCTCGGATGTTACTCTAGAAATTTTTGATAAGCACTTTCATGTGTTTAATGCCTTTTGGAGAATTTTACCCAAAGCGCGCCAAGCCAATAAAAATGCAGGTGCATTTATTGCAAAATGGCTATGTGTGAATAGATAAAACAAGCGTCTTATATCTGCATCTATTCTCCATTAAAATTCAATAATAAGTTGGCAATAAATTAATCGTTTATATCAAGCTCCCATATACAAGTAACAAAGTACTTTGTATCCTCAATATAATCGCTATTGTTAGCTCTCTTTTTAAGTGCTACAGAAAGTCTGTCGCCTGCGCTAAACGAAAATCCTGAAGTTGGTAATGTAATTGTTTGTTGCCCTCCTTCATTTAATGAAATCAGAGTAGTGTTGTCTCTATCGCTTCCGTTTACATTCAAGCTAAATACTGCTTTTATATCCGGATTAGAACCTCCGTCTTCTGCTACGCGCACCAATACTTTTGCTAATCTGCCACCATATGGCACCAACCATTGCTGTTGAATACCGGGTGTGCAGTTTTTACAATCGTCTTCAGATTCGCCACCGGCAGCCGGCAGCACTATTTTATCAACTGCCCAACCAGGACTACACCAACCACCGGCACCTACATTAACATTATGGTAGGTAATATGTTTTTCTTTCCCTCCGCCTACTGTAAGCAAGCCATTGGCATCGGCATAAATAGGGCGGCTACCTGTACCTGAAAGGTTATTTATTCTCACCGTTCCATTATGGTTTAAGCGTAATCCTTGCGTGCCGCCTGCAAATAAATCTACACCATAAAATCCTGAAACATAAACGTTGCCATCGTTGTATCCACTGCCATCATTATACTTGTGAAATCCTACTGCGTAATGGTTTAAATACTCACCATCATAAAGAAAATCATCGCCTGCTTTAAGTATGAGTGCAGGGCTGCTGTTATCTACATTAGTTGCAAATGGTATGCGTATAGAGCCGTTTACATCTACCCGAACACCTGCGGTTGCGGTTGTTCCAATTCCTATATTGGTTCCGTCATCATAAATACTACCACAAGTTGCAGCTGTACCATTGCTGCGCAATACATAATTTGGATTGGTACAACCAACAGGCCCTGTTGCACCTTGCGGCCCCGTAATACCTTGTGGACCTTGATTGCCGGTATCGCCTTTATCACCCTTATCACCTTTGCTTCCGGTAGGTCCTATTGGCCCTGTGCTTATACCATCGCCAATTGCTTTCCATTGTGTACCATCCCAAAATTCAACACGGTTTTCATCTGTATCAAATACCAATAAACCTTTGTTGACGGCAACTAAGGAACTTCCTAAAGTGTTCTTTGCCATTGTAGTTAACCGCGGAATATAAAAGCCTTTATTGCTGGCATCAGTACTAAATACTGCTTTAGCAGTATCGGCAGAGGGTGTACCTGCCACAAAACCGCGAGTACCGATTACTATTTCTCTCGCCTTAATATTGCCTGCCACATCTAATTTTTCCTCGGGATTAGAATTTCCAATCCCTACTCTTCCGCTTTGTGAATAAACAACAGATAATAATGCTACTGCTGCAATGGTTAGAACATCACGTTTCTTCATCATAATACCGTATCCCTTTAATTTTGGGGCGGCAATGATAGCTAGCTAACTTATCTTATCTATTCTTGTTTTACTTTCAAGAATGAGATGTTTACAATCTTTTAGCAGAAGCGTTTTAACTACCAGCTTAAGTCGTCATCAGAAAATGAAAAAGATGTTTTTGGACGGTCTTCTTTTTCCACATCCTTCTTAGTTTCATTTTTAGGTGCGGCACCTTTTCTATCTAGGTAATCTACGTTTTTATTTTCGCGTTTTTTCTTTTCTGGCGGAGCAGATGAGAATTCTTTCTTTTTAAAATTCCCCTCTTTTTTAAATCCACTTTTCTCGCTTCTTCTTTTCTCGAATCCACCTTCGCTTCTGCCACCACTAAAACCGCCATCGCGTTCTTTAGCTCGTGTAATAAGCGGCTTCTTGCTGCGCTTGTTTTTTTCAAATACCGCCAGCAATTGCTCTGCTTCTAAAAATGGTACATTTATAAAAGAGAATTTATCGAATACTTGAACATCCTTAATTTGTGTTGCTTCTATACCGCTCTCGCGTGAAAGAAAGTCTACCAATGCTTTTGGATTCATGCCATCGAGTTTTCCTTTGGCAACAAACAAGCGTGTAATACCTTTCATATCTACACTGCTATTAAACTGCTGCAAGTCGCGGTAGTTGTCTTCTTTTAAATCATCGCCAAAATTATATTGCAACAATGCGGCAACTAATTGTTGTGCATCTGCACCTTCGTTCATAAGTTCACCTGCGAGTTCTATATAGCTTTCGAAATTGCCTTCATTGAGCAATGCGCGCAGTTCACTTTTCAACTTCTCTTTCTTGGTTTCTATTACTTGCTTGGCATCGGGCAAGGTTTCTTTCTTAATTTTTGCATTGGCTATTTTTTGAATAAACAGCAGGCTGCGCAATTCTTTAGGAGAAATAAAAGTAATGGCAGTTCCTTCTTTTCCTGCTCTTCCGGTTCTTCCAATTCTATGCACATACGCTTCTGGATCTTGTGGCAAATGGAAATTCACTACGTGTGTAAGATCGTTTACATCTATACCTCTTGCTGCCACATCTGTAGCTACCAACACTCTTGTTTTTTTTGCTTTAAAGGCGCGTAAAACTTTTTCGCGTTGTGCTTGTGTAATATCGCCATGTATTGGTTCGGCATCGTAACCTCTATCTCCTAATCTGCGGGCTACATCATCTGTTTCTACTTTGGTACGGCAAAATACTATACCGTAGAAACTTGGCTCTACATCAATAATTCTGCAAAGAGCATCGAATCTTTCGCTATCTTTTACTTCAAAATAGATTTGTTCTGTAAGTGGTGTGGTGAGCTGTTCTTTTTTCACTTCTACCACATCATACTCTTTCATGTAGCGCTTTGCCAATTTTAAAATTTCGGGTGGCATAGTTGCGCTAAACAGTAGCATTCTACGGCTTTGCGGCACCGATTTTAGAATTTCTTCTACTTCTTCTTGAAAGCCCATATTAAGCATTTCATCGGCTTCGTCTAACACTACATGGGTTACATTTGAAAGATCGAGTGTACCTTTGTCTATATGATCGCGAATTCTGCCCGGAGTGCCTACTACAATTTGAGTTCCGCGTTTTAAACCGCGTATTTGCAACTCATAACTTTGCCCTCCGTAAACCGGCAATACAAATAGTTTTTTACCGCCTCTGAACGAGTTTATTTCTTCGGCTACTTGAATTGCCAACTCGCGCGTAGGGGCTAAAATAAGTGATTGAACTTTTTTGTTGTTGTCGTCTAACAGTTCAATGAGCGGCAAGCCGAAAGCGGCTGTTTTACCTGTTCCTGTTTGTGCTTGCCCAACTATGTCGCGCGCACCACTAATAAGCAAAGGAATAGTTTGTTTTTGAATTGGCGTAGGTTCTTCAAAACCTTTCTTTGCCAAGGCTTCGAGCGTAGTTTCGCTCAAACCGAGTTCTCTGAATTTTTCCATAAATAATATAAGTA
Source organism: Chitinophagales bacterium (assembly GCA_019638515.1). Classification (NCBI taxonomy): domain Bacteria; kingdom Pseudomonadati; phylum Bacteroidota; class Chitinophagia; order Chitinophagales; species Chitinophagales bacterium. Next base: position 48,612 of record JAHBTS010000009.1, read on the forward strand.
AATAATTTTTAGGCTCTCTAAAACAAAACACTACCGATGCTTGCAATGCAAGCTGCTATTGTCGAAAAGATGCAAAGCAAACTGAGCCTTTCATCTTCGCTGCCCGGTGCGCTTTGGGAACCCTTTTGCGGCTGAATTTTGCTATTTAAGCAAGCCGCTTTTGGTGTTATGCTTTTTTAAGCCGCGGCAAAAGTAGTAGAATTTTCCACACTTTCATATAAAATATTATGTTATGGGTTGTTCGCTGTGCTTTTGTAGTTCAAATAGGGTTTGGTAAATGCCGCTTTTTTGGAGTAATTCTTCGTGTGTACCCATTTCGGCAATTTGCCCATCGTTCAACACAATTATTTTATTGAACTGCATAAACGAGAATATTCTGTGCGTAATTACTATGGTGGTTTTCCCTTTAATTGATTGGCTCAATTCCTGCTGAATTGCTTTTTCGGTTGCTACATCTACGGCACTCAGGCAATCGTCTAGAATAAGCATGCAGGGTTGCTTAATCAGCGCTCTTGCTATGCTAATTCGCTGCTTTTGTCCTCCACTTAAGGTAACGCCTCTTTCGCCAAGTATGGTTTGGTATTGCTGAGGGAAACGTTCTATTTCTTCGTGTACCGAAGCGCGTTTAGCAAATAGTTTCACATCTTCTACATTGGTTTCCTTCATACCAAATGCAATATTTTCTTCTACGGTTTCCGAAAACAGAAAAACATCTTGCGGCACATAACCTATTTGGGCTCTTAAATTGCCGGTATTCCATGCGCGTATGTCTTCTCCATCTATCTTAATACTTCCTGAAGACACATCGTACATACGCATTATTAACTCGGCAATGGTGGTTTTCCCTGAACCAGTTTTTCCAATAATTGCCCACTGCTCGCCTGCCGGAATGGAGAATGATATATTTTTTATGGCGGTTACACCTGTTTCGGGATAGGTAAAAGTTACACCTTCAAAATCTACACCTCCCTTCATGTGGTGTGTTTGGGCAGTACTATTTACAATGGTTGGTTGTATTGCAAAAAAGTCGTTGATTCTTTTCATAGATGCAGCTGCCCGCTGAATGAGCGAAGCTACCCAACCCAGTGAACTTACGGGCCACATGAGCATATTCATATAAATCAAAAATTCGGCAATGTTACCCGCAGTTACCGCACCGCTGCCCACTTTTATTCCACCTGCATAAATGGTGATAATAAGGCTTGTGCCAATAAGCAAATTCATAGCAGGGAAATAGATGGCATCTATTTTTGCCAATTTTAAATTTTTCTCTTTGTAACTGTTGCTTTCTTGTTCAAAATAATGAAGCATAGCTTCTTCTCTTGCATAAGCTTGCACCACTCGAATACCCGAATAATTTTCCTGCGCTTGCGATGTTAAATCCGATAGTTGCTCTTGAATTACGGTGCTACTTTTTTCAATCTTGTTGTTTACATAATAGATTACAAACGATAGAATAGGCAAGGGAATAAGCACCAGCAATGTGAGTTCTACGTTTATATTCAACATGGCCCACACCGCAAAAGCTATGGTAAAAAACAGGTTTACCGAATACATAATTGCGGGTCCTACATACATGCGCACCCTGCTTACATCTTCTGTAATTCTATTCATTAAATCGCCTGTGCTATTGGTGCGGTAAAATGAGGTGTCTAAACTCTGATAGTGCTGATACAAATCATTCTTTAAATCGAATTCTATATAGCGGCTTACCACAATAATAGTTTGGCGCATTAAAAAAGTGAATATCCCTTCTAACAGTGCCACTCCAATATAAATGATGAAGAAGGCAAACAGGCTTTTGCCAAGTTCGCTTTCTAAAGCAGATTGCAACACATTGTTGCCCGGCACTACATTGCTTAAAAATGCTACTACTTCATCTACTGCTTTACCAATAATTCTTGGATTGTAGGTTCTAAAAGCATTAGACAGTACTACAAATAGAATACCCGCAAACACTCTAAGTTTATGCCGCGCAAAGTATCTGTTAAGTGTAAAGAGGTGTTTCAAAACAAGTGCAAGAATAAATCAATTCTGCGGGTTCAATAGCTAGAAAATGTTAGCGCCACACTGAAATTGCAGCTGCCCGTTTCTATCATTTTTTCTGCTACTACACATTCAGGTAACGCATAAAGGAATCGTAGCGTTCCTTTAAATCTTCGGTATATTCAGTTTCTTGGTGCACTGCTTTTACTAGAATCCCGTGCCTTTCAAAAGCTGCTACTAAAGCAGAAAGGTTGGCAGAATTCAATTTAAGGGTAACTTCGGCTACCGCTACTTCGGCACGTATGTTGGTAAAGCAACTTAAAATTTGCAGTTCGTTGCTTTCTACAATTCTAGCAATTTCATACAGCGAATAATTTCGCAATGGCATTTCTAATTCAATTATGCTCCCTTCGTGTTGCAAAGAACTAAAGGTGTTTAATCCTTTCAGCAATTCTTCGGCCGTAATTAAACCTACATAGTTTTCTTCTTCATCTAATACCGGAATTGTACCAATATTCAATTTATTGCTCAGCCTTACTACTTCCAAAATATGGGCATACTCAAACACAAATGGATGGGCAAACGAAGTTTTGTATTCTGCCAGTGGCAACTCAAAATCTCCGGCATTTATTACATCTTCCATTGAAATTAAGTTCAACAACTTACCATCGTGCACAATCGGCAATTGGTGTACTGCAAACTCGTGCATCCACTGTAGTGCCTTTTCGCCATTATCGCTCTTGCGAAGTGGCGGTACTGTTTCCGAAATTAAATTTTTGGCAAGCATAACGGTGGCTTTAGTTTCCTTTACGTATTGAATTTACTTATGTTACCAAGACTGTATATTCAATAAAAGGTTGAAAAGCTATTGTAAATTTTTTGTCAGAAATTTTTGAGTAAGCTCATTAAACTCTTTTGGACGTTCCATCATGGCTGCATGTCCGCAGTGCTCGATGAAGTGCATTTCTGAATTTGGCAGTATTTTATGAAACTCTTCTGCCACAAATGGAGGCGTAATAGAATCGCTACTTCCCCAAATTAAATTTACCGGACAGGTTATATTAGGCACATCTTCGCGTAAGTTGTGGCGTACTGCACTTTTGGCAATAAGCACCACACGCAATGCCTTATTTCTATCGTTTACAATATCAAAAACTTCATCTACTAACTCTTTGGTAGCCACTTTGGGATCGTAGAATGTTTCCTCCGTTTTTTTCTTCACAAACTCATAATCGCCTTTGCGCGGATAAGTATCGCCTAAAGAATTTTCAAATAAACCTGAACTTCCTGTAAGTGTGATGGTTCTTACATCATCAGGATTTTGCAACGCATAAATAAGCGATATATGGCCGCCCAGCGAATTGCCAACTAAGTTTAAATTTTTAAAGCCCTTTAGCTCTACAAACTCCTTTACATGATTTACCATTCCTTGAACGGTAGAATTTTCTAATTCTAATTCATACAACGGTAAAATTGGGATTACAACTTTGTAATTGGGCGAAAAATATCTGATTACATCGGCAAAATTGCTTAATGCACCAAAAAGTCCGTGAAGCAATAAAATAACTTCGCCAGACCCTTCTTCGCAATAACGAAACTTGCCTTCATGCTTTATATTAAAACTCATGTTAAATCTATGGGTGTAAAATTATCTTTTTTGCTTACAAAACAAATTGCATTGAAAAACAAGCACCCGTTTATACCCCAAATTACTGATCCATTTTTACAATTTTATGAATTGTACGCTTGCCGCTAAAGTCTAGCACCAGCAAATACGCCCCTGCACTCCAAGTGCTACTTTCTTCTATGGGAAGCAATTGTACATCATTTGCAAATACCGATAAAGAAGCCTTAAATACTACTTTGCCCGACAAATCTGCAATACTTACTTTGGCTTCGCCTGCTACTTCTGTTTTTACAAAAACTGATATTGCATTATTAAATGGATTGGGGAATGCCACTATTCTTTTATCTGTATGCAGCAACTCCTTCTTTGCAGTTGTATTTAAAAATGCTTTGTAGAAATTAGGAATACCGTAACCATAATCGTTGTTGGGCGAACTATAAAGATGTGCGCTTTCCACAATTAGCGTCTTCAATTCTGCTGCAGAAAGTGTAGAATCGGCCTGCCATAAACATGCTGCTGCGCCTGCAATTATAGGGCAAGCAAATGAGGTTCCTCCGCTTACAGATGGCCTTCCAACCACATCTAATACCATTACATTTGCACCTTGTGCACACACATCGGGCTTTATGGCACCCGAAGCACTTGGCCCTCGGCTACTAAATGCCCCAATTACTCCACTTGCATTTACAGCCCCAACAGCTAATACATCTTTTCCATCGGCCGGCACGGTAATAAACCTCCACGATTTTTCGCCCTCATTTCCTGCGCTGTTTACCACCAACACGCCTTTAGAAAAAGCAGTATTTGCCGCTTGCGTAATTACCGATTTATCTCCCGTTAAATCAAAATAAGTATGGTTGGCAAAACCATCATTAAAAGTATTATAGCCCAGTGAAGTTGAAAGTATATCAGCCCCCAAACTATCTGCTTTTTCGGCAGCTTCAGCCCAATGAAACTCTTCCAGAATAGTTTCAGATTGGTTGTCTTCCGTTTTAAACAATGCAAAATTTGCCTCTGTGGCTGTACCTACATACACACCTTTGTTCTTTGCTGCAATACACGAAAGCACACTGGTGCCATGCGAACCTTCTGTGAAAATATCGGTATTTCGCTTTACATAATTTGCGGTATAAACAACTCTGTTTTCATTAAACAAATGGCGAAAAGCACTAATGGTATCCACATTTTGAAATCCATTATCGAATACGGCAATTAAGATATTCTGCCCCTGAAAACCTGCTTCGTGAAGGCGATTTAGGTGTAGCATTTGCACTTGGCTAAAACTTTTTCCATAAGTATTCCCTACATCTGCATTGTCGGCAGCCTCTTTAAATTGAAGTGCCAATTTATCGCTCTCCTTTTTTTCTGCTACTGGTGTAACATCCAATTTCTGAATTTTTGCTACAAAATTCATATTGCGTATTTGCGGCAGTTTAGAGGAATCGCTCAACACAATTGTAACTGCATTAAACCATTTAAGCGTATGTATCACACTATCGGCAACTTGTGCCACTGCTTGCTTATATGGTTCATACACCGGATAGTCATTTTCTGAAATTGCAATACCTTGTTTGGTTCTTCGCTCAATTGCTTTTGCAGAAAGGAAACTTGTAGCCGGCAAAAAGAGGTTTGATGATTTAGAATTAAACTGTACCCAATATACCTGCTGAATTTGTGCATAACCAACTCCTTGCCAAAAACAAAAAAGATACGCAACAATAATTACTCTTACAAAGGCATTTTTCATTCTGTTATAGCTTCATTCATATCTATAAAAAACTAACGAGGAGCGTAATCTGCCACACGCATCCGTATTCTAAATCCATTGGAATTTAATGGATTATCCCAGTTAGAAAGTACATCCTGTTTTTCAATAAAATCCCACTCCTTGTACACAATTCCTACACCTTTGGCATACACCTCTCTGCTCAATTGGTTGCTTATTAAATTATCGTCATCGGTATCTACATGTGTAACTAAAAGTGTTTTTGAAAAATTGAAACTGCCAATGGTTTGGGGCACTCCAACACCTGTCATCTTAAAATTCCAACCTTCTAAATATTCATACTGTCCTGTTTTTGGAATAAAAACGGTGCCATTCCATGTTTTGCCCTCGTGTGGTGGAAATGTAAGCTTCACAAATTTAAGGTCATCTTCCTGCCGCTGAAAATTGGTAACGGTACGCGTTGCCCACCAAACTCTATCTTGCTGCCAAGCATCGTCTTTATTTTTGCGTTTATAGTATTCAATTCTATATTTTAAAATACCTTGTAAAGTATCGTAAAAATCTCCGGCATATAATTCCATTAGTTGATAATGTGCCGTATCGTTTTTTTGAATATAGCCACCGCCATTTCCTGTTTTTTGAGCCGAATAGCGAATAGAATCTACATCGTAAATAATGTAATGCCCCGAATCGGTTGGATTGTAATCGTACTCATAATCTACGTTGTAATTATCACTTTTATCTTTACAACCATGCAACCCAACGCTTATTGCTGCCATTAAAAAAAATGCTCTAACCCAAAAAGAAAAACTTTTCATACTCGCATAACTTTACGCAACAGTAAAGATGCTCTTTTATTAAATTGGTTGGAAAGAAGTTTTGCGCCCCGTAATGTTGAGAATTAAAAAAATACAATATAACATGAATAGACAAGGTACTCCTTGCCTATTCAAACAACTATTTGCGAAACAAGGTAGTACCATTTCCCTATAAAATATAAATCGCAGTTGAACTAAAGCTAATTTTTATTTTCGCGCTTCGTTTTTATCACTTTAAGAAAGAATTTACCATGAGTACACCAATTAGAGAGTTTATGCAGAAACACTATCTGCATTTTAATGCAGCAGCAATGGTGGATGCTGCCAAAGGATATGAAGCACACTTAGCCGAAGGCGGCAAAATGATGATAACACTTGCAGGTGCTATGAGTACTGCCGAACTTGGCATTTCGCTGGCCGAAATGATTCGTCAAGGAAAAGTAGATATCATCTCGTGCACCGGAGCCAATTTAGAAGAAGACTTAATGAATTTGGTGGCTCACGACCACTACAAACGCGTACCTAACTACCGCGATTTAAGCCCGCAAGAAGAGTGGGATTTACTCGAAAACCACTACAACCGCGTAACCGACACCTGCATTCCGGAAGAAGAGGCTTTCCGAAGACTTCAAAAGCATATACATGCTATATGGAAAGATGCTGATAGCAAAGGCGAGCGCCACTTTCCGCATGAGTTTATGTACAAATTACTTTTAAGCGGAGTATTGGAGCAATACTACCAAATTGATCCAAAAAACAGTTGGATGTTAGCAGCCGCAGAAAAAAATATTCCAATTGTGGTTCCCGGTTGGGAAGACAGCACTATGGGTAATATTTTTGCTTCATACTGCATAAAAGGAGAACTAAAACCAACCACCGTTCGCGGAGGAATTGAATACATGATGGAACTGAGCGACTGGTATCGCAAAAACAGTTCCGGCAAAGGCGTAGGCTTTTTCCAAATTGGTGGAGGCATTGCCGGAGATTTTCCAATTTGTGTGGTGCCAATGATGTATCAAGATTTAGAATGGCACGATGTTCCTTTCTGGAACTATTTTTGCCAAATTTCAGACTCTACCACTTCGTACGGCTCATATTCCGGAGCTGTGCCAAACGAAAAAATCACTTGGGGTAAATTAGATATTCACACACCTAAGTTTATCATTGAAAGCGATGCAACCATTGTGGCTCCGCTTATTTTCGGCTGGGTGCTTGGCTGGTAATTTTCATAAACAATAAAATGTACAACATGCAGCAGAAAATAAAAGAAGCCATTGCTGCTTCCATTAAAGTAAAACAAAGCATTTTAGAAAATACTGAAATGCTGCAACAGCTTGAAACAGTTGCCAACTTAGTTGCCGATGCTTTCGAACGCGGCAATAAAGTATTGTTTTGTGGCAATGGTGGTAGTGCTGCCGATGCACAACATCTTGCAGCAGAATTTACAGGGCGTTTTTATAGCGATAGAAATCCATTGCCTGCCGAAGCGCTACATGTAAACACATCCTTTGTTACAGCCGTGGCAAACGATTATAGTTACGATGAAATATACCAACGTGCCATTAAAGCACACGGCAAAGCGGGCGATGTGCTGTTTGCAATTTCTACCAGCGGCAATTCAAAAAACTGTGTACTTGCCATGCAAGAAGCCCAACTTCGCAACATGAAAGTAATTGCATTTACCGGTGCCACAGGAGGCAATATGAAAAACTGCTGCCACTACTTATTTAATATTCCCAGCACCGATACGCCACGCATACAAGAATCGCACATTCTTATTGGGCATACCATTTGCCAATTGGTAGAAGAGATGCTTATAGAACGAAAAGTTATCTAATTGCCACATGCTGCAAACAACAACAGCACTCATATTGGCAGGCGGCTTTGGCACACGTTTACAAAGTGTGGTAAAAGACATTCCAAAGCCAATGGCTCCAATTGGCAACCAACCATTTTTACACTACCTTTTTTTGTACTTAAAGAAATTTGGAATAAAGAAGGTAGTGCTATTGGTAGGTTATAAACACGAAGTAATAACATCGCATTTTGGCAACAACTATAGTGGTATTGAAGTTGCTTACAGCATAGAACACGAGCCATTAGGAACCGGAGGTGCCATTATGAAAGCAATGCAAAGCATCAACAGCAACTGCTTTCTATTAAATGGCGATACCTTCTTCAATGTTGATTTATGGCAGATGGAAAATACCATCAATACCAATGAAACTGATATTGCACTTGCATTATCGCTTCAAAAAAAATTTGACCGCTATGGCACAGTACTTTTTAACCAACAGCAAAAAGTAACTGCATTTCAAGAAAAAAAATGGGTAGATGAAGGTTGGATAAACGGAGGCGTGTATTGGATAAACCAACATTTTTTTGAAAAAATAAAAACACAATGCAACATAGAATTACCCACTAAGTTTTCGTTTGAAAAAGATGTGTTTGAAACATTTACCCACCAACTGAATTTGCTCGCATTTTTGCAGCAACAATACTTTATAGACATTGGTATTCCCGAAGATTATACGCGTGCTCAAAGCGAATTACCACTTTACTTTTCGGCTGTATGAAATTGCCTTTTACCATAGATAAATCGTGGACGCTCTTTTTAGATAGAGATGGCGTAATTAACCTGCATTATCCAAACGATTACGTAAAACATTGGCAAGAGTTTATTTTCTTAGAAGGCGCTTTAGATGCCATTAGCCAACTCTCGCACGTTTTTAAAAGAATAATTGTGGTAACCAACCAACAAGGCGTAGGCAAAGGATTGATGAGCGATAGCGATTTGCTCTTTATTCACGAAGAGATGCGTAAAGCTGTAAGAAAGAATGGAGGAACCATACACGCAGTTTATACCGCCACCAAATTGGTTGCCGAAGACAACAATATGCGCAAACCTAATATAGGCATGGCTTTGCAAGCAAAAAAAGATTTTGAGGGGTTGGATTTTTCAAAAAGCATTATGGTGGGCGATTCTGTTTCCGATTTGCAATTCGGTAAAAATGCAGGAATGAAAACGGTATATATTTCGCAAATGGAACAAGACCATCCTTTAGCAGATATTACATTACATAGCCTCAACGATTTAGCCACGCTAATTACCCACAGTTAGTCTGTTTCCGGCAATTCCTCATCTTCTTTTATTTCTGCATCAGGTGTGGTATTGGCGGCTTTCTTCTTTTTTTTCTTCTTCTTAAAAAGCTCTTTAAACTTATCGAAATCTTTACGGAAAGTTATTCCCACTCCGGTACGGTTTCTATTTCGCAAGTTAAAGTTATCGTAATCGGTTCGGTTAAATACTTTTGCCCTCCAAGTGCCTTCTTTATCGAGTTTATACTCTAATTGAAAATCGCCTGCTACGTTGGCAGTAGCCACACGGCTGGTTCCGGTACCTGTGTTGTCTATTACCGTTGTATTACCAAAATCTACATTACCACCTGCACTCAACGAGAGCCTATCATTAAAAAAGCGTTTGGTTAATGCCAATTGCAATTCTCTGCGAGTATCCAATGCAGCATCATCGCCCGATGCAGTTGCACCTTGTTGGTTATACTGCCTATAGCCAAAATTTACATCAAAATCATTTACAAAATTTGAAAAGAAATTATTGAGATAGAGCGACAACTGCGAAGACACAAATTCGCCCAGTGTATTGGCTACGCCTCCGCCAATAGATTCTGTTCCCATTGAATTATTCAATGTATTTCCCGGTGGTAAAAAACGGTTCATTACCAATAAACCAAACACCTCTTTATTCAATTCGGTTTCGTTGGTACGAATAATTTGCAATCGATTTTCTACCAAATTTTTAATGCTCGGATCGGGATCTATGGCACGAATATCGAAAGCTACATTGGGTGCCGCCAACACACCGGAAAGTTTCATGAGTAATTTCACTGGAATGCGGCTTCGGGCACGGGTTTCGGCCTCACTTTGCTGAGAAGTGCCCGAAGTAGTGCTATGCTCAAAGAAATCGCTAATTAAATCGTAGGTAGAAGTACGCACGCTATACACAGCATCTACATTTAATTGTGCTTGGTATATATCGCCCGTAAAATTGATACTGCCGCCCGGCTCTATTTGAAAGCGTTTATTTATGATGTTTTGAAGTGTAAACAAATAATCGCCCTTTGCAACTTCATAAGTTCCATACATGGTTACATTACCCGCTTTCGGAATTTCAAGTTTAATGTTTCCTTTTCCGATACTTGAAAGAATATCGCCAGCAACGGGATCTAGCACAATATCAATCCTTCCATCGGGTGTGGCTTCCAGTTCAAGAATAAAGGTGAGTCCATTTAATTTCAACTTCTGCTTAGCTTCAATTTTTAATGAATCGGCCTTCTTATCTACAAACTGAAAGAATGAATAGCGGCTTGTTTCTTTCGTATTCCTAATAGGTAAATTCACATGTGTGCCGGGCATTGTTTTTACATTGGCACGAATGGTAAGATCGTTGAACAATCCCTTAAAATTGACACTTCCTGCCGCAAATGCTTTACCATAAAAAACAGGATTCAGTTTCTCATCGGTATTCAGCATCATGGCATTAAATGTATTTACCCGAAGATCTATTCCGAAGTTTTTAAACCATGAATGATATATTTTACCGTTGGCAATGGCTTTGTTATGCTCATTGTTGTTTATATCCTGAATGATTAGATGGTTGATATTGATATTGTTTTCTGTAAGCAGTACTTCTTGGTTGCGTATTGAATAGCGTGTATTTAAATAGCTTACAGTAGTAGCAGCCGTGTCTATTTTCATACTTCCGGTAAGTGCCAGTTTGGGCATTACACCTTGCAATCGCAACTTACCGGTAGCTGTGCCATAAGTATTTTTTACATACGGTTTAAAGTATGGATAATTTAAAAAATCGAGCGACAACTTGCGTAAGTCGAATGCCAGATTCAACTCCGGCTTGCTTCTATCTAAAGAGTAATAACCATAGCCACGTATATCGTTTCCATTTTCTTGCACCTGAGTGTTTACTACAATTCTGTTGCGTGCCTGCTCCAGTTCGCTCTGTAAGGCAATATTGCCTATGCTTACTTCGCCAAGTTTTACGTTTGATGCCACAACATTGGCAATAATGGAAGGCGTATAAAATATATCTTCAATTTTGGCCACGCCATTTATTTCGGCACTAATACCGGCATCTTTAGGCATAAACAATTTGGTAAAATCGCTCAGCACCATTTTGTTTAAATTGATATTAAACGAAGTTGAAGTATCGTTCTTTAAATACGCATCGAGCGAAATACTTTGCTCGTTGCTAGCAAATACAAAATTTTTAGAAGTAATTTTTTTACCACTTACTTCAATTTCATTGTTGGGAGAAAATTGCCATAGTTTATCTGAAAGCCATACTTCGGAAGGGCGCATCTGCATTTTTAAACTATTGCTCTGCGGGAAAAGATCGGCAGTTAAATTCATCTTGTTTTTATGATGCTTATCTAATGCAAACACCTTCAATAAAAAGCCATTTATTTCGTTGTGAGCTTCTATTTGTAAACTATCCACCATTAAACTATCGCCCACGTAAATATTATCGCAATTGAGGTAGGTGTCTAACTCTTTACCAATAATACCCGATAAGATAGTTGTGCGTTGGATATTCATTTTTCCCCATTGCAATTCGGGTATAAAACCGTTGAGCGAAATTTGGCTAAGTCGTGAACTTACGGTTCCCTGAATTTTTGAATTGCGGATTAGTTTAAAATCCGGATGAATAAATTGAGTAAGTACGCCTGGTTCGTAAATGCGTGCCGCAAATGAAAACTCTTCGGTACTAAAACTTTCCATTCTAAATGCTGTATTTTCTGTAAAGGTTCGCTCCACAATATGTTTCAGCGTAGGAATTAGTTTAGAAAAACTGTAGTGTCCTTCAATTTCCACTTCGGCTACTTTGCTCTTTAGGAGTAGCGACTTTTTCCTGTTGTCTTCGTTATAGGCTTGCAGTTGAACAAAATCTACAAAAGCGCTAGTATCTTTATTTGCCAAACGTAAATTTCTAAGTACGATGGTTCCTGCAATATCATCAATATTTTTCCCCGTAATGTTACTCGATAAATCAGCGCCTACAGTTAATTCCTGCTTGCTTAGATTGAGTGCCTTTAAATTGGCATTGCGAATAGTAGAAGTGAAATTAAACTCCGGTTCTGCCTTGTTTAAATTTGCCATTCCATCGAAATCAAAATCTATGTTCTCATCGTGTATGCAAAGTTTCCCAACAAAGGTTCTTTTTTTTAAAACACCATTTACGGTAGCATTTCGGTAGTTATACTGTTTCAAAAAGATACTCTTTACGGTACCGTTTATTTGCGCTTCTATTTCATCTAATTTTAATCCTTTCCCGTTTATATCTGCCACAGCAGTAATAGTTCCCAACATAGATTCGTTTCCGGTAAACTTTCCTAGATCGAAATCATGTAAGGCTAAATTTCCTTTATAGGAGGCTTCGTTTGTTTTCTTATTGTACCTAAAATTTAAATCGGTAGTGGCAGAGCCTATTGCAGTGTTGAACTTGCCTTGCGAAAAAATATCGGTTAAAAATCCATCGAGATTACCTGTAAAACTAATATTACCCAAACGTGCAATGTTTTCCGGAATTTTTACTGAAGGTATGAGTGCTTGAATATCTTTTACATTAGTAGTAAGTTTTGCCACTCGCAAGTTCAGCGATGTTTCAAAAACATCGGGCAAACCATACGTAAAAAAGTTTCCTTTAAAGTAAGTATTGGAACCCGTTTTAAGTTCCATATCTCTACCGCGTAAATTATTTACTCTACCATCTATCTTACCTGCCAATTGAATGGTATTGTGCTCAATTGCATGTAATTTTTTGGCAAAGAAATTAACGTCTTTAAGTGCCACTTTGCTATGCTTAAAATCGCCTTTCATACGCACCTTGGTAATAAACTTAGTAAAGTCGTTGAAGTGTGAGTATTGTAAATACACGTAATTAGAAAGTTGACTCCCGGGAGTTTGCAACATCAATTTTTTACACTCAATTTCATTGGGCGTTACCCGAGCTTCGGCACGTAAATTACTTAAAACCAAACCACATTTTTCGCGGGCAGAAAGTTGTCTGATACTTGCAATAATTGTATCGCGGCTGAGTGTACCTTTGGTAACATTCAGGTTAATGGCTCGAATATCCAAATGGTTGTAGTCCATACCAATTGGGTTTACAGGCTTTTGAATATTATTGATAAGTACTTGTGCATTAGTAATTAAAACCCGTCCAAAATCTATCTTTAAATCGCCAATCATGAAATGAACCGGCTTTAGTGTATCGCTCGGCTTCTTAGGCTGCAATGGGTTTATTACAATATCTACAATAGGATTTACAATGGTAAGTGAATGAAGGTTCATTCTACCCGAAGCCAAACCCAAATCATTTAACTTAGCCAACATTCTGCCCACATTCACGCGCACAATTGTGCCTCCTTTTTTGTCGGTATAATCGAAATGCGTATGCAACAATCCAATCTCCTGCACCTCTACTCTTACATTTAATGGCGATGATTTTTTCTTCTTTTTACTCTTCTTTAGAGAAAAAACTTCATTTAGATTCAACTTACCGTTAGTATCTTTTTGTAAATGAAAGTAAGCACCCTCCAATGCAATTCCTTTTACAAGAATTTCTTTACGCAATAAAGCCCTACCGCTAAAATGCACATCAACTTTTCGGGCAGCAATCATGGTATCGTTACTATAATCGCGTACCAAAACATCTTCCAATAAAATATTTCGTGAAAATGTGAGCTTAAACGCACCTATCTTCACTTCTGTATTCAACTTTTCTGAAAGTAGTTCGGCAGTTTTGCGCGCACAGTAATTTTGGACCGTAGGAATGTTTACTACAATCACAGTTGCTATTCCTAATAATAGAAACAGTGCTACAAGAGACAATAAGAAGATTCCTGTTTTTCTTAGCAACTATTCGTTTTTGAAATTTACTTTTGCATACGTGTCTATTACTATACTTGGCATCGAATCATCTTGCGATGACACAGCCGTATCTTTATGCGAAAATGGGAAAATTCTTTCCAACATTACTGCTTCGCAATCCATACATGAACAATGGGGTGGAGTGTTTCCTGAACTTGCATCGCGCGCGCACCAACAAAACATAATACCAGTAATAGATGCAGCAGTAAAAAGCAGTGGTAAAAAACTAACAGATATTAACGCCATAGCCTTTACACGAGGCCCCGGCTTAATTGGTTCTTTGCTAGTAGGCACCTCCTTTGCCAAAGGTCTTTCCTTAGCCTTGAATATTCCACTCATTGAAGTAAACCATATTCAGGCGCATATTTTGGCACACTTTATTGATGCTCAACCCTCCTTTCCATTTCTATGCCTTACCGTTTCTGGCGGGCACACACAATTGGTGTTAGTACACAATCATTTTACTTTTGAAACTATTGGTGAAACCATAGACGATGCAGCAGGAGAAGCCTTTGACAAAACTGCCAAAATGCTTGGATTACCCTATCCGGGCGGGCATCTTATTGATAAATACGCTCAAGCCGGAAATCCTTTGGCTTTTAAGTTTGCTTCACCCAAAGCAGGTAATCTAAATTTCAGTTTTAGTGGATTAAAAACTTCGGTACTCTACTTTTTACAAAAGCAAGAGAAGATAAATCCAGCCTTTATAGAAGAAAACTTAAACGATTTATGCGCCTCTATTCAACACACTATTGTTGAAATGCTTATTAGCAATTTAGAAACAGCAATTATTCAAACCAACGTAAAAGAAATTGCACTTGCCGGAGGTGTAAGTGCCAACACGCTACTTCGCAAAAGATTTGCAAATGTTGCCAACCACCATAGTTTACAATACCATATTCCCAAGTTTGAATACTGCACCGATAATGCAGCAATGATTGCCATTACCGGATACTATAAATACCTGCAAGGCAACTTTACCGATTTACAGGTAGAACCATTAGCTCGATGGAAATAAAAAAGCCTTCGTAAAAAGTTACGAAGGCTCTTAAGTATTTGCTTAAACTAAAATCTATTTGTAAGTAACTGATAAAGTTGCATGGGTTGCATCATTACTAGCTCCATTTATGGTAATACCAGGAGTACCAGTAACGGCCGTACAAACATAACGTACAGTTACAGTATTTGTAGTATTAGGAACAACTGCTGCCATCTTGCTAAATGCCAACGACCATGTAGTTACAGAAACTCCATCCCATGAATTATAATTTCCAACCTTCTCCATACTTCCACCAATTGGAGTTCCATTTACATACACAATAAACTGAACGTGTGTATTTGAACCTGTATATCCATATCCTGCAGCAGTAAATTCTATTTGTGCAGTACTTGCTGTAGGCGTAAAAGGTACACTCACAGGGAAGGTTGCCCATGAAGTTGAACTAAAGGTTGAATTTGAAGATAATGAAGAAGAGGCTATGCTCAAACCAGATGGACCAGTTGGCCCCTGTGGCCCCTGAGGTCCTGCCGGACCTTGTGGACCTTGTGCCCCAACTGGGCCTTGTGGACCTGCCGGACCCTGTGGACCAGTTACACCATTAATTCCGGCTTGGCCTGTAGCACCAGTAGCTCCGGTGGCTCCATTATTTCCTGTTGCCCCTGTTGCTCCCGTATCTCCTTTAGGTCCAGTATCTCCGGTGGCACCTGTTACGCCTGCTCCGGTAGCACCTGTGGCTCCATCGGCTCCAGTAGCGCCTGTAGCTCCTGTTACACCATCTGCTCCGGCTTGACCAGTAGCTCCGGTGGCTCCATTATTTCCTGTTGCCCCTGTTGCTCCCGTATCGCCTTTAGGTCCAGTATCTCCGGTGGCACCTGTTACACCTGCTCCGGTAGCACCTGTAGCTCCTGTTACACCATCGGCTCCGGTGGCACCTGTGGCTCCAGTGGCGCCATCATTTCCTGTTGCCCCTGTTGCTCCCGTATCTCCTTTAGGTCCAGTATCTCCGGTGGCACCTGTTACGCCTGCTCCGGTAGCACCTGTGGCTCCATCGGCTCCAGTAGCACCTGTGGCGCCTGTAGCTCCTGTTACACCATCGACTCCGGTGGCACCTGTGGCTCCAGTGGCGCCATCATTTCCTGTTGCCCCTGTAGCGCCTGTATCGCCTTTAGGTCCAGTATCTCCGGTGGCACCTGTTACGCCTGCTCCGGTAGCACCTGTGGCTCCATCGGCTCCGGTAGCACCTGTGGCTCCTGTTACACCATCTGCTCCGGCTTGGCCTGTAGCCCCAGTGGCTCCATCATTTCCTGTTGCTCCTGTAGCGCCATCTACACCATCAGCACCAGATGCACCTGTTGCGCCTGGCAAGCCATTAGCTCCTGCCGGCCCCTGTGGTCCTGTAGCACCAATTGCTCCTTGAGGTCCCTGTAATCCAGTAGCTCCGGTGGCACCCGTTGCTCCTCCACTGCCCTGTTGGCATAATGAAAGCCATACAGTTCCATTGTAGTAGTAAAAACAGTTATCTGTTAAATCGTATACTAAAAGCCCTTGCGCAGGATTAGCAATTGCCAATCGCTGTTGTGCTGTAACTCTTGGTACTAAAAACCCCTTATCGGTTGATTGTAATTCTAAAATTGAACTTACATCCGGAGTAAGTGTTCCAATACCTACATTCTGCTGGGCAAACAATGTTGTGTGAATAGCAAGTGCTACTGCAATTAGACGGAATAAAGTTTTACTCATTTTACGTTAAATCGGTTGTGGGTCGCGAATGTAATACCATTTTTATTTCTTTTATTAAAATATGCACAAAAAATTTATCACTCAACCAAAATAATGTTGAAAACAATAAATTATAGAGATATTGGAACTAAACACCCAAAATACAACACTCCGCCACTTTAGCACATGGAAAGAAAAAACTCAAACTTTACGGAATAGTATATATGCTACTTTCCAATAAACAAACTATACATCCAAACTGCCCCTCTTTTAAATACCGTTTTCTATGTCTGCGCAGAATCGTGCTTCTAATTATCCTTTAACATTGGCTCATATGCCAATAATCGCTCTTTAATATATTCTGGCAGTGGAATACTCTTTTGAGTTTTGTAATCGAAAGCCACCATGGTGGTGTTACCAACATTCATAAGTGTTTGCGAGCCATCTTCGTTCTCCCGCACTATTGCATATTCTAAATCTATGCTTTTAGTTCCTAAGCGTGCCGTGCGTACATAAATATATGCAGCCTCCGGAAATCGCAAAGGCACTATATAATTAATATTAGCCGATGCTAAAATGGCACCATCATTTTTCCAATCCCACTGGCATGCTTCGTGAAAATAATATACCCGAGCTTGTTCAAAATAAGTAAGGTAAACCGCATTGTTTATATGGTGCATTTCATCCATATCGCTCCAACGTGTTTCTACACTTTTTCTAAATCGGAAGCTTTTCAACAACTCTTCTAATGGAATACTTTTATCGAATTTCATAAATACAGTATTTACTATGTTGAAACAAAGGTAAGATTATACTAAAAAAAGATGCTTGCTGCATCCATATCCTTAGCAATGATTAAGAAAAGAAACTAAAGAAACTTTACTACAAGTATCGGAATGGCATATAGAATAGATGCCAGCATTACTGCACGTGCTGCCACATAGTAATTGCGCGATATAAATAAAAAAAATACAAACAAGTTCATTACCACACCTAAACTAAGCATGGGCGAAAAAATAGGAGGCATGAACACAAACTTCATATAGTTGGTAAATGGCATGTAACTAAATTTGGCAACATAAAACAATACAACACCCAGCCATGGCGCTACAATACCCGGTATAAATCCTGTAATAAATTTATCGTAGCGATAAATAGTAACCGGCTCGCTCAGTATTTTCTTCAACATGTTCAAATATCAATTCTTCCGCAAAATTAGTGTAATTAAAAACAGCAGATGCAAAATTTAGCAAAGCTACCTCACTAATACATTTCTAATGATGGCACTTCCGCTCTTATCCTTTTCACGTAGCCTGAATAGTGCTTCAAATTGTTCCTGAAGGGCAGATTCCACTTTTCCTTTTATTGTTTGCTGCGCAGCATCGTCTTCAAACTTACTTTTAAGGTGTTTGGTTGAAATTCGTTTGCCAAAACTAAAATACAACTTCACCGGCTTAGGTATTACGGTAGGTCCCCAACCTTTTACTAATGGAGGAAACAAATCGCCTCCTTTAAAAACGCTATCTGCTATTCCTGTGAACTTCAAAAATTTTCCGAAGCCTGTTTCGCTTAAAATTTCGTTGGCGTCTTTGGTGATGGTGTAGGCTTCTTCTGCACCTACTGCTGCCACCGGAATGATATCGTAACCATATTGCATTGCCATACGCACAAAACCATTTCTATCGCTCCATTTTAAAATATACTCTTCTCCTTTTTTCTTGCATATTTCTCGTGTGCCACCCGGAAAAACCAACATGCTTTCTTTACGCATCATTAGTGCAGCACAATTTTCGCGACTGGCTTTTACAACGCCCAAACGTTCTGTAATTAAATTGCGCCAAAAAGGAATTTTAAAATGGTTATTATCTGCCAAAGAGCGTAGTATTATTCCTTTCTTTAAATACAATTCTATCCCAAACGGATAGCCATCTAATACGCCTAAAATGGTATGATTGCTCACAAACATTGCCGGTTTAGACACATCTAATTTTTCGAGACCGTAAAAATTGGGCGCAAACCAAAGTTTGAATGGGCGAATAAAATTTCGCGCAAATGTTTTTGAAGGTGGATTAAAATCGAACTTCGATAAATCCGGTACTTTTTTTACTCTGCTCATAGCACTTCATAAATAGATGTGCTGCTAATGTTCAAACAAAAAGTTGAATTGCCAAGCTGCAATGACTGTATTACTTTTTAATTTCCACTACTTTGCCACATTCTAGCATAGAAGCGCCATAATAAGGATTGCGGATTTCCTTTTCTGTGCTGAGCCAATAGGCTTTTTTCATGGGGCAGTATTGGTAAAAAACCTCTTCCTTAACTGCGGTATTGCCTTTTACAAAAGCCCACATGAGCGTAGAAACATCTGTAAATGCAATTCTTTGCTTTTCTATGTTCTTTGCTGCCACCAGTTTGTTTACAGCATTTTGCAAGTTCTCTTTTTGAGCAAATGCCGTGCTTTCTTGAATGCTCTTTTGCAATGCAGTAGCGGCCTCTGCCGCAACTTTGCCTTCGCCATTTACCAGTGCATTTTTCACTTTAATGTAGTTACTTAAAAGTGGTGTTGCGTTTTGAGCTATTGCAGAGAATGTCAGCAACGTTACTACGCATACAAACAATATTTTTTTCATAGCTGTATTTTAGTTGTTTACTAATTCTATTTTAAATCCTGCTTTTTGAACCGTTTCAATAACTTCTGTTGCAGTAATGCCATTCGTTTTTACGGTAAGTATTTTATCTTTATTAGCCGTATCTACTTTCCATTCGCAGATACCGGCTGCGTTATCTAAATGTGGTTTTACAGACGATATACAACCTCCACAATTGATATTGGTTTTAAACTGAAATTCTTTAGTGTTTTCCATATTTTAATACTGTTTTCTTTTTTGAAAATTTACAAAGCAAAAATGGCAATTACTTGGCTGTGCTCTTTACACTTTTCTTTGTTTGGTTTGCAACTTTTACAGATTTAGGATTTCCATTTTAAACGCAAACTGTTGCTTACCACGCTAACGCTGCTCAGCGCCATTGCTGCGCCTGCAATCATTGGATTTAATAAAAAACCATTGATGGGATAAAGTATGCCTGCTGCCACCGGAATGCCTATAACATTGTAAACAAATGCCCAAAAAAGGTTTTGCTTAATGGTAGCAACTGTTTGCTGCGAAAGTTTTATTGCCTGTGGTATTTTTGTAAGTTCCGATGAAATAATGGTCATTTTAGCAACATCCATTGCAATATCGCTGCCTTTACCCATAGCAATACTCACATCTGCCACTGCTAAAGCTGTGCTATCGTTTATGCCATCGCCTACCATTGCCACTACTTTTTGTTGCTGCTGTAATTGTTTAATAAAATCGGCTTTTTGCTGCGGCAACATTTCTGCTTTGTAATGCTTAATACCTGTTTGTGCTGCAATAGCACTTGCTGTGGTTTCGCTATCGCCTGTGAGCATATAAAGCTCTATACCCATTTGCTGCAATTGCGTAATTGCTGCATGCGATGATTCTTTTACTTTATCGGCAATGGCAATAATGGCTAAGGCTTCAATACTATTTGCAAAAAACACCACCGTTTTAGCTGCTGCACTCCAATCACTAAACTGCTGTTGCAACTCTTGAGATATGGCAATATTGTTTTCGAGCAGTAGTTTCTTATTACCCACAAAATATGCTTGCTCATTACAGATTGCTTTTACCCCTTTTCCTGTTATGCTTTCGAAGTACGACAAAGGTACTTCTTGCAAATGCTCTAAGTGCTTGGCAACTGCTGCTGCCAGTGGATGCTCCGATTGCTTTTCAATACTCAATAAAATACTCTTTTCTGTTGGGTGATGATGCAACCATTTTTCATCTGTAACTTGAGGACGACCTTCGGTAATGGTCCCTGTTTTATCCAGCACTACCGCATTTATCTTTTTGGCAACTTCTAAGCTCTCTGCATCTTTAATTAAGATTCCATGCTCCGCACCTTTTCCTACGCCTACCATAATAGCGGTTGGTGTAGCCAAACCCAATGCACAAGGACACGCAATTACCAGTACCGAAACTGCAGACAAGAGTCCTTGCGCCCAGCTATTTTCTCCGCCCAACACAATCCATGCTACAAAAGACACTAATGCCACCAACATTACTACCGGCACAAAAATGGAGGCAATTTTATCTACCAATTTCTGTACGGGCGCTTTACTGCCTTGTGCATCTTGCACGGCTTTAATTATCTGCGCCAGCATGGTGTCTCGCCCCACCTTTACTGCCTTAAAACGAAAACTTCCCCTTTGGTTTATTGCTCCTGCAAATACCTCATCGCCCTTCTGTTTGAGTATCGGCAGCGGCTCTCCATTCAGCATACTTTCATCTACATACGAACTACCTTCTAAAACAATCCCATCTACCGCTATTTTTTCGCCCGGCTTTACAAGTATTGTATTTCCTGCCTCCACAGCACTAATGGGCACTTGCTGCTCTTCGCCACTGGCATGCAACAATACTACTGTTTTAGGTTGTAAACCCATAAGCTTTTTTATGGCAGATGAAGTATGGTTCTTTGCTTTTTCTTCGAGCAATTTTCCTAACAAAATAAATGCAATAATTACTGCTGCGGCTTCAAAATACACATGTGCGTGTAAGCCTTTGGTATGCCAAAATTTTTCGAAAAACATATTGAATACACTAAACAAATATGCAATACCAGTGCTCAGTGCTACCAATGTATCCATATTGGCGGAATGGTGCTTTGCCTGTTTCCATGCATTCACAAAAAAACCTTTGCCCAACCAAAAAACTACGGGAGTTGATAACAACCACATGAGAATATTGGCATAAGGCATATCCATAAAAAACATACCAATTATTGCTACAGGAAGTGCCAATAAAATTGCAAGAACTGTATGCTTCTTTAGTGTACTTATCTTGGCATCATGTATAGCCTCTAAGGTTTCTGCTTGTGCTTGCTCATTTTCTACTAGCAAATCATAACCTGCATTTTGCACTATCTTTTGCAACTGCGCGGCATCTAACATTGATGGCAAGTATTCCACGGTAAGATTTCCCGAAGCAAAATTTACCGAAGCATGCACCACGCCTGCTGCATGTATTACGGCACTTTCTGCACTCCCTGCACACGAAGCGCACGACATTCCTAAAACAGGAAAAGTACTCTTTACGGTAGTAACGCCATAGCCAATTTCTCTGATAGCTTTAATTGCGCTCAATACGCCTTCGCTATTGCTAACCTCAATTACAGCTCTGCGATTATTCAACTCTATTTTACTGCTCGAAATTCCTGCTACGCCTGCTAACTCCTTATCTATAATTAGAGCACAGTGTTCGCTTTCTACACCTTCTAATGGAAGGTAAACTATAGTATTTTTAGTGCTGGTTTCCATAATAAACAAAATGCTTACGCTGCGCAAAATTGCCTACAATACCAACTAAAAAGTTACAGATTTTTAGAATTGAATTGTAAGATTTACACTTGGTCTAAAGGTTTGCGCTTATCGGCCTTTATCTGCTTAAAATGGCTTGGAGTAAGCCCCGTTACCTTCTTAAATTGATTACTTAAATAGGCTACACTCGAATAATTGAGCTGGTATGCAATTTCGCTGAGCGATAATTCATCGTACACCAATAATTCTTTTACCCGCTCAATCTTTTGAGCAATAAAATACTTCTCGATGGTAGTACCTTCTACCTCAGAAAATAAATTCGATAAATAATTGTAATCGTGATGCAGTTCTTGTTTTAGCACATCCGATAAATTAGTTTTTGTGTCATTATCTTGGTGATGAACCAACTCTATAATTACATTTTTAATTCGCTCAATAATGCGGCTCTTTCTATCATCAATCAATTCAAAACCTAACGCTACTAAAAATTGCTCTAGCTCCTTTTTCCCCTTTTCGTCAATATTATTTACCAACGTAACTTCGCCCAACTTAATATTTTTTACATCCCAGCCGAGTTTTTCTATAGCCTGCTGCACTACCATAATACAACGATTGCAAACCATATTCTTAATAAACAGTGTACTCATACGCGCTATTTACTTCAAAGGTAAAAATTGAAGATGCTATTGCATTGATGAATGAAAAGACGCAGTTTAATTTCACACATTTTGCACACTTGCGCCTACAAAATGTTGGCTTATGAAATTTTAAATACTTTCTTACGTCATAAATTCATCTTTGCAGTGCTTTATGAATAACTTTTTAAAAATACTATCGAAATATCCGGCAGTTACATTGCGTTTTCTTTTCTCATTGGTTTTTATAGGGATTGGGCTAGCAATTATTTATGTACCATCTATAACCAATGGAGCCGACACCAATACCAGAGTGCTTTTTGGCGCACTTATGCTCATTTATGGCAGCTACCGTTTTCTTACATTCTGGTGGGAATATCAAAAGGCAAAAAAAGGAGAACTTTTATGATGAAACATTTCAAAATTCTTTTGCTGGCATCCTCCATTGCGCTTACAACCAACGCCTGTAAAGACGGTGGTAAGATTAAATACTACCCAACACTCGAAGAACAAAACAGAGGCACATTGAATATTTACTGCGATGAAAGCCTGCAAAGCATTGTGCAACAGCAAGCAGAAATATTTGAACTCAACTTTCCAGAAGCAAAGGTGAATCCAATATTTTTAAATGAAAGAGCGCTGCTTGAAAAACTCTTAAACGGAAGTGCCAGAACAGCACTGCTCACCAGAAAATTAAGTGCGGTAGAACTGCAACAAATTGCTAAAGTAGATTCTATAAAAGGTCGCGAACATTATATTGCGAAGAGCGCCTTGGTACCCATAACCAATAAAAGCGCTTTTAAACAAATTTCAAACAATGAATTAAAAGCACTCTTTACAAACGGCACACAACCCATTGTAATAGAAGGCAAACAAAGCGACCGATTAAAAGCTGTGGCAAGTGCTTTGGGCATTGCTAAATTCAGCTCTAATATTTTTGCGGTGAATGGTGTAGATAGTGTGCTGCAATATATAGAGGCAAACCCAAACGCCATCGGTCTTATTGATTATGCACACATCAGCGATGAATTTTCAGCAAAGGCGCAAAACATTTTCAATAAAATTTCGCTCTTAAAAATTGCAACCCATTGCCACGATACTTTGCAAGTAGTTTCAGCCAATCCAAACGATATTTTTACAGATTGCTATCCATTGGTTACACCCCTAAACTACGTGGTTACAGATTACAAAAACAAACTAAGCTTGGGCTTTGTAAATTTCATGGTAAAATCGAAAGCATCAAGAGTGTTTTTGCATGCAGGATACATACCTGCGGTAATGCCACAGCGCGAAGTTGTAATTGATACAACTTCCGACATTGCTACCAAACAATATATTAACTAATACATAAAAAAGATACAATGGCTTCTATTTGGAAAACCCAACCTAATTTGGAGGTGCTGAATGGTTGGCGTGGTAAAGGCGCCAGCGATACCATGGGAATTGAAATGATTGAAGTGGGCGATAATTTCTTAAAAGCAAAAATGCCCGTAGATGAACGAACAAGGCAACCTTTTGGCATTTTACACGGAGGCGCAAGTTGTGTGCTAGCCGAAACACTTGGCAGCGTTGCTGGTAGTTTGTGTGTGGAATATGGTAAACAAATAGTGGTAGGTTTAGAAATAAATGCCAACCACATTCGCCCGGCAAAAGAAGGCTGGGTAATTGGCACAGCCACACCGTTGCATTTGGGTAGCACTACGCAAGTTTGGGAAATAAAAATCACCAACGAATCAGATAAATTAGTTTGCATCAGCCGACTAACACTGGCTGTAAAAGACATGCCGAAACAATAAAAACAACTTAGTTTTTTTCGGCTGTAGAAATTACCTTTTCAACCTTTAAGCCTACATTGCGGATATTGGCAAGTGGGTTCACACGCATATCTTGAGTAATTACAAACTCATACGTGCCTTCTGCAGGAAAAATCACATTCTCTTGCAATGGAATTTGAATAAAGCAATTATCGCTGGAGCAATCGCCAAACCATCTTCCATCGGCTTCGCTCAACAGTAAGTTTACTCGCTTCGACAACTTTTCCCCGTCAGGAAACTGTGTTGCAATATTTACCCAAAGGTTTCGCCATTCAAAATGAAAAGAGTGGCGAATGCTTACATAAATATTGTAGCGCACTGCAGTATCTTCAATAGCTACTTTAAATGTTTGCGGCTGCTCATAACTCCAACTTTCGTGCTCTAATGGATTGTTCTTATCAAATATCACATTGGAGTTGCAACTGCTCAGCACATATACAAGCATTAGCGCAAGCACATACAGCATTTGTTTCATAAACTTTTACTGCTTTTGTTGAGGGGGATTATTGGGTTTTTGCTGCTGCTTAGGAGCATGTTGCTTATGTGCACCCTGCTTTTTATATTGCTGTGGTTGCTCTCCTGCCGTTTGCTGCGGCTTACCGCTTTGTGGCTTTCCTTTTGAATGGTGCTGCTTTCTGTGTTTCTTGCGCTCCTTTTCTTCGAGGGCTGCCAAGCTTACTTGCCCCACTAAATCATCGTGCTTACTTTCATCTTTTTCCTCTTCTACCAACGCATAATTTTCGAGACTTTGTGGTTTCTTATTGTTTTTATTCATCCACAAAAGCTCCTTTGCATCTTCAACAGAAAGTTTAAAAAACACACCTCGCTTTTCTTCATATTCATACCATAGCAACTGCTTTAGTATTTCTGTTTTCTTTAAAAAAGCAATACCTTCTTCGGTTAGTATTTTATCGGAATGGCGCGGAAAACTTTTCAGCGCGTCATTGTAAGTATCTAACTCGTAGTTAAGACAGCACTTTAGTCTTCCGCATTGGCCGCTCAATTTCTCTGCGTTTATTGCCAAGTTTTGGTAGCGCACAGCATTGGTAGTTACCGATTTAAAATCGGTAAGCCAAGTAGAGCAGCAAAGTTCCCTTCCGCACGAACCTATACCGCCAATACGCGCAGCTTCTTGTCTTGCCCCAATTTGGCGCATTTCTATTTTCACCTTAAACTCTCTGGCATATACTTTTACTAATTCTCTAAAATCTACACGATCATCGGCAGTGTAAAAAATAGTAAGTTTTTTACCATCGCCTTGAAACTCCACATCGCCAATTTTCATTTCTAACTTTAAAGTGCGTGAAATGGCGCGTGCCTTTACCATCAACTCATTTTCCTTGTTTCTATTATCAAGCAAGAGATCTATATCTTGTTCGGTTGCTACTCTAATTATATTACGGATAGTGTCTTCGCGCTCGCTCACTTTCCGCTTTTTCATTTGCACTTTTACAAGTTCGCCCTGCAGGTTTACTTCGCCAATATCGTAGCCTTGCGCTGCTTCAACTACTATTAACTGGCCTTTTGAAAAATCGAGATGGTCTGTATTTCTATAATATCCTTTGCGTGAACCATTCTTGAAACTCACTTCTACCATATTGAAGTTCTCGTTAAAAGAAAGTGGAAGGTTCGAAAACCAATCGTACACATTTTGGCGGTTACAACTGCCCGAAGAGCAGCCGCCACCGCTTTGGCAGCCTTTGGCTTCACCACCACTTTTTGTACCGCACCCTGAACAACCCATATATATTATTTAAGTATTCTTCTAAAAAATAAAAGCCCGAAACTACACTTCAAAACTTAAAACACCTAATTGAATATTAATTGAAGTTTCAATAGCCATACTTTTCTTTCCACCAAGCACGCAATTGCTTGCGCATTTCTTCTTCGCGTGCATTCTTTGCCGGCTCATACAACTTTGTTCCTTTTATTTTTTCCGGAAGAAATTCATGATTGGCAAAATTGCCATCGTATTGATGTGCATACTGATAATCTTTGCCATAATTCAAGTTTTTCATGAGCTTGGTGGGTGCATTTCTAATTGAAAGCGGAACCGACAAATCGCCTGTATCGCGCACTAGTTTTTGTGCAGCGCGAATAGCAGTATAAGCACTATTACTTTTGGGTGAAGTTGCCAAATAAATTACGGTTTGCGAAAGAATTAAATCGCATTCCGGATACCCAATCATTTCCACTGCTTGAAAACACGATGTGGCTAGCAACAGCGCATTTGGATTAGCATTTCCGATATCTTCGCTAGCAAGTATCAACATGCGCCTGGCTATAAAGCGTGGCTCCTCCCCTCCTTCCAACATACGTGCTAAGTAATAAAGTGCAGCATTGGGATCGCTGCCTCTAATGCTCTTTATGAATGCTGAAATAATATCGTAATGCTGCTCTCCACTTTTATCGTACAGTGCCATTTTTTGCTGAATAATACTTTCAACCAAGGCATTAGTAATTTCGCCTGAGTGCATTGTGCTTAATGATGCAGCTACCAATTCCAATACATTCAACAACTTCCGTGCATCGCCACCACTGTATTTCAGCAATGCCTCGGTTTCTTTCAATATTAAATTTTGCTGTTTTAAAACATCATCATTGCTAATGGCCATTTGCAGCAATGTTTCTAATGCCTCGCGCTCCAATGGCTGCAATACATATACTTGGCAGCGCGAAAGCAATGCGGAAATTACCTCAAACGAAGGATTTTCGGTTGTAGCACCAATGAGTGTTATGGTACCTTTTTCTACCGCTCCAAGTAACGCATCCTGCTGCGCCTTATTAAACCTGTGAATTTCGTCTATAAACAGCAATGCCTTACCTTCTGCTTGCGCACGCTCAATTACTGCACGTACTTCTTTTACACCACTTTCTATAGCACTCAACTGAAAAAACGGAAGCTGAACTTGCGCTGCAATAAAACGGGCAAGCGATGTTTTACCAACACCCGGAGGTCCCCAAAATATTATGGAAGGAATATTGCCACTTTGAATAAGTTGGCGCAATACTTTGCCTTCGCCCAATAAATGCTGCTGCCCTACAAATGCATCGAAATTATTGGGGCGCATGCGTTCCGGCAATGGAATAGAAAAACTCATGTTGCAAAGGAACTATTTATTACACATGAAAACGAAAAAAGCCTCCACCGATTTTGCAATCAATGGAGGCTTGAGGCTTAGTGCCTGATAAAATTATCTGGTAATAATTATGCGTCTTACATAAGTATTGGCTCCGGCAACAACGCGTGTGGTGTAAGTTCCGGCTGCCAAATCGCCAAAGTCGAAGTTAATGGTGTTGCTGCCTTTGTTTAAGTAGGTAGCGCCTTTTTTCACTACTTCGCCCATGTAGTTATTTACCTCAATAGTTATTTCTTGTTCCGTTCCTGTTGTTATGAATAATTTAGCTTGGTCGGCTGCAGGATTCGGCACAAACTCGCTTACTCTAAACAAATCTTCGCCTC
>JAHBTS010000010.1 GCA_019638515.1 Chitinophagales bacterium
CACATATAGTGTAACCGTAACCAATGCTGCGGGATGCACGGCAAGCGATGCTGTGAACATTACGGTATTTGCCAGTCCGGTAATTCAATTGCCAACAGATACTACCATTTACGAAGACAATAAAGTGCTTTTAAATCCTGTTGTAAGCAATGGAGGAAACGGAACATACCAATGGGATCCACCTACATTCTTAAGTTGTGTTGATTGTAAAAATACGGTAGCAAGTCCTGTTGATACCATCAGCTATACGCTGCACTATGCTGATGCCAATAAGTGTACTGCCACGGCTATGGTAACAGTAAATGTAATTACGGGTATTAAAATTTATATGCCTAATGTGTTTTCTCCAAACAACGATGGCAATAACGATATCCTTTTACCTATGGGAATTGGTATAAAAGCTATTGCTTGGAAAGTATTTAACCGTTGGGGCGAACTGGTATTTGAATCTAACGATACACATTTGGGATGGGATGGCACTTTTAAAGGATCGGCACAACCTTCGGGCGTGTATGTGTACACCATGAAAGTTACATTTATGAATACCACTACTCAACAATACAAAGGCAGCGTTTCTTTAATTAGGTAATTTTTGCAGCGCATTCTTTTTTAAAATACTTATTTTCGAAACAGAAAGTTCTTTCACACCATATCCCACACAGATTGATGCGTTAGTTGGATATTTATTTTCAAACCGAGCTTAAAATTGTAGTGTCAATGGCGGGCTGCATTCTTTTCTTTCGGGAAAAGAACTTCGTCCACAAAACAAGTTAACGGCAGATTACAGCGATGCTGCTCAGCTCAAATCCTGATTTTAGTTAAGCAACTTAACGTCAGGCATCTGTGTGGGTTTCTTTCTTTAAGAAAGTAGCACCATTAACCTAAAACAAATTGAAATTTACTTACAAACTGTGCTTATCTAAAATAAGATAAGTCTTTCTGCGGAGGCTCGTTGTTATTATCGCTAGAAGATGGCGGTGTTTCATCATCGTAATACTCCACATCCGGATAGCGCATTAAACGAGAGCGGAAAAAGAAAAACAATCCTACTTCTACTAAAAGCGAAAGAGGTAAATACGGTATTATTTCTTTTAATTTTTCGGGATTGGAAAAAGTATCCTTACCAACTGCAAACATAAGTGCAACCACAAATAAAATACTGGTCGCCACATAACTGAGTACAAAATTCAATACCCATTTATTGGGAACAAGCCCTTTGCTCACTGCCAGTTTATGGATTTTGAATCCAAAAAAAATCAATAGAAATATATCTAACATACTTACTTTTTTAGGCCTGTGCCACAGGGCCAAATCCCATAGGGAATGGAGGCGGCATATCATCTTCTTGAATAGAACCAAATTGGGCTTCGTACTTATCTATGTTATCGCGCAATGCACGAATAAGACGTTTTGCGTGCTGGGGAGAAAGTATAATACGCGACTTTACTTTTGCCTTAGGCATATTGGGTACTAAACGAATAAAATCTACCACAAACTCGCTGTTTGAGTGCGAAATAATTGCGAGATTAGAATATACGCCTTCTGCTACTTCTTCAGAGAGTTCAATATTTATTTGGTTTTCAACGGGAGGTTGCTGTTCCATTGTTTATATATGTTTTGTTGCAATGTTATGGTAATAGACTGTATTTATTTCAGAAAAAAACAAAATCACTTACGGCTGTAATTAGGAGCTTCTTTGGTGATGCTTACATCGTGTGGATGCGATTCTGCCACGCCTGCCGAAGTAATGCGCACAAACTGTGCTTGCTGTAATGTCTTTATATTTTTAGCTCCGCAATAGCCCATGCCGGCACGTAAGCCGCCAATGTATTGGTACATTACTTCGCTCACACTGCCTTTGTATGGCACTCTGCCTACAATTCCTTCGGGTACCAGCTTTTTAATATCGTCTTCCACATCTTGAAAATAGCGATCTTTTGAACCTTCTTTCATGGCTTCTACGCTGCCCATACCGCGGTAACTCTTAAACTTTCTTCCTTCGTAGATTATTGTTTCTCCGGGGCTTTCGTCTGTTCCTGCAAATATGCCGCCTGCCATTACGGTATCGGCTCCGGCAGCTATTGCCTTTACAATATCGCCAGTGTAGCGAATACCACCATCACCAATAATTGGCACTCCTGCTTTTTTAGCAGCTTTGCTGGCTTCGTAAATTGCTGAAAGTTGCGGTACGCCTACTCCTGCAACTACTCTCGTAGTGCAAATAGAACCCGGCCCCACTCCTACTTTTACACCATCTACACCGGCATCTATCAATGCCTTTGCGCCTGCCTCGGTAGCTACATTGCCACCAATTATTTCGAGTTGCTTAAAGGTTTGTTTTGCTTTTTTTATGGCAGTTAATACTCCTTTCGAATGTCCGTGGGCAGTATCTATACAAACTACATCTACTCCCACATTTACCAATGCCTCTATGCGCTCCAACATATCGGGAGTAACGCCCACTGCAGCTCCGCAAAGCAATCTTCCCAACGAGTCTTTGGCGGCATTGGGATGGCTGCGTAATTTTAAAATATCTTTGTAGGTAATTAAGCCAACCAATTTGCCACCTTTATCTATTACGGGTAGCTTTTCAATTTTATACTGCTCCAGAATTTTTTCTGCCTGCTTTAGGTTCGTTCCTTTGGGTGCGGTAATGAGTTTTTCTTTTGTCATTACTTCCACCACTTTGCGTTTGTTATTTTTTTCAAAACGCAAATCGCGATTAGTTAAAATACCAATGAGTTTTCCGGTTTTGTTTACGATTGGAATGCCCCCAATTCTGTTTTCACTCATAATTTTATGAGCATCTCCAATTACGGCATCTTCTAAAAGTATTATTGGGTCAATTATCATGCCGCTATCTGCCCGCTTTACTTTGCGTACCATTTCTGCCTGTTGCTCTTTGGGCATATTTTTGTGTATCATACCAATGCCGCCAACCCGCGCCACTGCTATTGCCAATGCCGATTCGGTTACGGTATCCATAGCGGCCGACACCAATGGAACATTGATGGTTAAATTCTTGGTAAGTTTTGTTGAAATATCTACTTCGCGCGGAAGTATTTCGGAATGTGCGGGAATTAAAAGTACATCATCAAATGTAATTCCATCGTAACTGAACTTGTTGTCAGAAATATTTCTTGCCATGTGCAAACCTACAAATTTTTTTTTTCCGTGAAATGCGATTTTGGGTATTACACAAAAATATGAACTACGCTTTCTTACGATTTAAACCTCCGCTTCAAAAAAAATACTTCATTTGCGTTGTTTATACAAATTCTAAATAAGAAAAGTGAAGCAGTTTTTAGTTATATCTACTATAGTTTTATTGAGTTTAGTGCCGGCAAAAGCCAACCAAGAAAAGGTTAGGAATTTAGTTCACACACTCGACTACATAGCCCGCGATTACCAACATGCCATAGCAAATGGCAATGTAAAAGATGCAGATGAGTATGCCGAGATGCAAGAATTTAGCGAGGCACTCACCAAACAAATTACAGAACTACAATTTACCGAACAAGATTCTACAAGCATTGCTATAAACTCTATTAAGAAACTTATTTCTGAAAAAGCCGATGCCACTATTGTATCGGCCGAAGCCACTGCGTTGCGCCAAAAACTCATTGCACACTACGGCATCAACACTGCTCCTGCTCTGTATCCCGACATTGCCAATGGCAAAAATATTTTTAAAGCCCACTGTGCCGCCTGCCATGGTGAAAATGGTGCCGGTGATGGTCCCGAAGGCATACACTTAAAACCTGCACCGCGCAACTTTCATGACGATGCCATTGTGGGTGCACTCAGCCCTTTCGCCATATTCAATACCGTACGCGTGGGCATAGAAGGAACAGGTATGGTTGCCAACACTAGCCTGAGCGAAAAAGAAGTGTGGGATGTTGCCTTTTATGTGTTGGCACTTCGCTATAATGGAAAAAAGAGCGAAACAGTTATTCCTGAAATTTCTTTAGATGAAATTGCCGTGCACTCCGATAACACCTTCAAAGAAAAAGGCTGGAGCGCAGCGCAAATTCAGCAACTAAGAAACCGCCTACCGCAAGAAGCCAACAACATCTTTTTATCGCGCACAGAAAAACTATTAAAAGAAGCACTGGCTGCCTACGAAAATGCCGATTACAAAACTGCCGAACGCCTTGCTATATCTGCATACTTAGAAGGCGTAGAACCGGTAGAAATTCACCTTAGCAACGTAAATACCACAGCAGCAAAAGAATTAGAAGATAATGTTACCGAGGTGCGACTGCTCATGAAAAAAAATGCCCCTGTCGAAGAAGTAAAAGCCGCAGTAGAAAAAGCAATACGCAGCGTAGGTGTGGCCTCTGCCGCATTAGAAAACAACAACGTGTCGTTTTGGATGGCATTTTCAATAACACTAATTATTTTATTACGCGAAGGTCTAGAAGCCTTCTTGGTGATTATGGTACTGCTTGCCATTTTAGATCGCTCCAACCTTGGTGAACGCAAAAAATACATCCACCTTGGGTGGATTTCTGCCATAGCCATTGGAGTAGTAATTTGGATAGTAAGCGGCAAAGCCATTCAATCCAGCATTACCAATATGGAACTTATGGAAGGCATTATAGCACTAGTTGCAGTAAGTGTGTTGATATATGTTGGCTTTTGGCTCCACAGTAAAAGCAAAGCCGAAGAGTGGAAAAAATATGTGGGCGAATTAGTAGCCAAAGCCAATAGCAACAAAAGTGTGTGGGGACTGGCAGCATTGGCCTTTTTTGTATCGTTTCGCGAAGTGTTTGAGAGCCTGCTTTTCCTTTCTGCATTGCAAATTCAAAGCAAGGGCACACAAACTGCAGCACTCGGAACGGGTATTGTGGCAGCCGGCATTATTGTATTGGCATTGGCATTTATCTCGCATAAATACTCTGCCAAGTTGCCCGTTCAGAAACTATTCCAAATATCGGCATTTACCATCAGCGTGCTTGCTTTTGTTTTGGCAGGAAAAGGTATGCACTCTTTTCAAGAGGCAGGCTTTGTATCAATACATAAAATCAGCTCGTTTCCTGTAATTGAAATTTTGGGTATCTATAACACCATAGAAACACTATCGGCACAAGCGGTTGTATTTTTGCTTATTATTGCCTTGCGCTGGTTGAGTTCAAAAAAATAGCAATTACTTTTGTTTATTTAAATTGAAAAGTTATCTTCGCACCTCCAAAATTTAAACAGAATTATGCTAATAGTAGATGCACGCGAATCTGAAAGCATTGACAGAGCTTTAAAAAAGTACAAAAAGAAATTTGAGAAAGCAGGCATTTTGCGTGAATTGCGCGACCGCCAAGTTTTCACTAAAAAAAGTGTACAGCGCAGAAACGAAGTGTTGCGTGCTGCTTATCACGAGCAAGTGAAAAGAGAGCAATTGGGATAATTCCCATTCTTTAGGTTTGATTACAGGTTAATAACAAATAGGCTAAAGCCCGTTGCAACTTACGTTGTAACGGGTTTTTTGTGCTTTTTACCACCCTACTTCTAACCTAAATACCTTTCTAAGAAAAAAATCTTGTACTTTCGCTAAAGTGAGAAAAGCTATTGCCATATTTTTTGTATTACTGTTGGGCAGCAGGTATGTACATGCCGAAAAGCCCCACACTCCTTTTGTATCATTGGCTGAAGCTATGAGAACTTACGAACAGTTGAATTTACAACAACTGGGGCTTAATAAATCTATCTTCCAAAAAGCATTAAAAGGCTTTGAAAAGTTATTACAACAAGGAAAGATAAATTCCGAAATTTTATCGGTATGCGATTTCTCCAAGTCTTCGAACGAAAAAAGACTATTTGTAATAGACCTTGCCAAAAGGCAAGTATTGTTTAACTCATTGGTAGCACACGGTAAAAACACAGGCGAAGAATTTGCTTCAAGGTTTTCGAACGAACCTTCGAGCTACCAAAGCAGCTTAGGCTTTTACATTACAGGCGATACATACCAAGGGAAACATGGATTATCGCTAAAGTTAGAAGGTGTAGAAAAGGGCTTTAACGATAATGCCGAAAAACGTGCCATTGTAATGCATGGAGCCGATTATGTAAGCGAAAATTTTATTGCCGAGCAAGGAAGATTGGGCAGAAGTTTCGGCTGCCCAAGTGTGCCAATGGAATTGCGCGACCATATTATTAACGCACTCAAAGGAGGCAGTTGCCTTTTTATCTTTTATCCCGATAAAAATTATCTGGCAAAATCGCATTTAATAAAGTAGCAGATTCGCTTCTGTTTCATACAACTCTTTCACCAAAAGTACATTGGTTTCATAGCGTTTTATTGGGCTTCAACATTGGTTGTTTCACCTTTTCTACTACTAAATTTTTCTATACTAAAGAACCAAAAGGTAATACTATAGATAATCGATGAATACAGAATGTAGTGAAGCAAACCACAGTCAATAATGTTTCCTTTTATGGCGCAGAATAAGTTTGCATCTATTCATAATACATACTAAACTACCCGCATCGGTATTAGTAATTTTGAGAAAAAAGGTATCTATGCCTCAATAATTACAAGTGAAAAATAGAGCCGCCATAACAGCCGTAGCATCTTACTATCCTGAAGATGTACTTTCCAACAAAATATTGGAAACAATGGTAGAAACATCCGATGAATGGATTTTTGAAAGAACAGGAATTAAAGAACGAAGAATATTGAAAGGTGAAAACAAAGGTACCTCTGCCATGGCAATTCCCGCAGTACAAAAACTACTGCGCGAAAAACAACTATCGCCCGAAGAAGTAGATTTACTTATTTGCTGTACCGTAACGCCCGATTACGTATTTCCCGCTACCGCCAATATTATTTCCGATAAATGTGGTTTGGTAAACGCATTTAGCTACGACATAAATGCCGCATGTTCCGGTTTTCTTTTTGGTTTGCTCACAGCATCAAAGTATATTGAAAGTGGCGCGTACAAAAAGGTAATTGTGGTGGGAGCAGATAAAATGTCTTCTATTATTGATTATACCGATCGCCAAACTTGTGTAATTTTTGGCGATGCAGCAGCAGCCGTATTGCTCGAACCATGCAGCAGCGAATTTGGAATTCAAGATGCAGAAATGGGCACCGATGGTTCCGGCTTCCAATTTCTGCACCAAAAAGCAGGAGGCTCTGCCTTACCGCCCAGTGCAGCCACCGTAGAACAAAAATTGCACTACGTTTACCAAGAAGGAAAATCGGTATTTAAAGTTGCCGTAACCAAAGTTACCGAGTGTGTTAGCGAAATAATGAAACGCCATGCACTAAGTGCACAGGATGTGCACTGGTTTGTGCCACACCAAGCCAATATTAGAATTATTGAAGCCGTAAACCAGCGCATAGGATTTAATCCCGAAAGAGTAACCGTAAACATTCAACGTTATGGCAATACCACCAATGCAACCATTCCACTTTGCTTAGATGAATGGAAAACAAAATTTAAAAAGGGCGACAACCTTATTCTTGCTACATTTGGCGGTGGCTTTACTTGGGGAGCCATTTACTTAAAATGGGCAATATAAATTGAGTATGCGCATAATTGGGATTACAGGAACCTTAGGTGCCGGAAAAGGTACCATCGTAGAATATCTTCAAAACCAACATGGCTTTTTACACTTTTCGGTACGCGATTTTTTAAGTGCCGAAATAGTGAAAAGAAAACTACCGCTCAACCGCGATAGCATGGTAGAAGTAGCCAACGAACTGCGTGCAAAATATTCACCAAGTTATATTGTAGAGCAACTCTACGAATTGGCAAAAAAATCGGGCAAAAACAGCATTATAGAAAGTATAAGAACTATGGGTGAAGTTAAAGCCCTGCGCCAATTGCACGGCTTTAGATTGCTGGCCGTAGATGCTGCTCCGGAACTTCGCTACCAAAGAATTTCGGAAAGAAAAAGTGCTACCGATTCTGTTTCGTTTGAAACTTTTATGGATAATGAAAGGCGTGAAATGGTTTCTACCGATGAAACCAAACAAAATCTTTCGGCATGTATTGCTGCAGCCGATTTCAAGCTCATGAACGATGGTACTTTTGAAGAGCTTTATGCACAAATAGAAGATGGATTAAAACAAGTTTACAAGTAAACTATCGCTTGCAAATCCGCTTATAGGCACAATAAGTACAGCGTTCAACCTCTGCTGTTTGCATAAAAGGAATTTCGGCATTAAGCAATTCTTTCAATAAGATAAGCAGCTGCTCTTCAAAAAATTGTAAATGCTCTACACCCAATAAAGTGGTGTCGTTTATATCTAACTTATCAAATCCCTTGTTTACTCTTTGCAACCAAAAAATTCCTGATTGAATAGGTAAACTTAGTGTTGCATTCATGCGCCAATAAGTCCATGCATACATAAGCAACTGAAACTGCACTTTAAACTTCGGGTCTTTAAACATTACCTCTTGCTCATCGCCTTTCAGGCTTACATTTTTAGCCTTTCCACTCTTAAAATCTACAATTGTAAGTGCCTTACCTTGAAACTCAATTCTATCGGCAAAGCCTTTAATTTTTACAGTTGAATCATGCACATTGAATACTGTTTCTAAAGGAGTTTCCAATGCCTCTATGCGTATAGATTCGCCTTGCTTTACACGTGCAATTTCATTCTTCAGAAACGCATCAATCATCTTTAAACTCAGGCGATACTGCAAATGGTTTTTGCCTTGCATCAATGCGTCTTCATCAAATTTCTCTCTAAAGCCTTCTTTTAGTAAGCGCTCTATTTCTGCACTATTTTTACTAATTTGCTCCAGCCAATCAACAGTAAGCACTGCGCCAACTTTAGGCTTATACAATACTTCTAAAACATGGTGAATGGCTGTGCCAATGGTGTTACTCTCCATGCTTTCTTCTACATCATCGGCTTCTTGTATGTGAGCAATGTATCGGAAATAATATTGCAGCGGGCAATTGATAAAAGTACTCAAACCCGATGGCGAAAGTCCATACGCCATATTAGATTTTATGGTTTGCAACACAGCTTCTGTTTTAGGAACGGATATTGCTGCTGCCGCAGTTGCCGCTGGCGGACTAACGCTGTAAACACTTTCCTTCAGTTTTATACTGGAAGTTTCTTTTACCAATTCATATCCCAATTGCAAGAGGAATCTACTTTTTTCGCCTCCGCCTAAACTGTTGCCTTCGGTATCGTACAATAAATAAATACGCTTGGCTTTATGAAATAAACGATAGAATAAATACGCTGTTCTAGCATCTTTTTGAACATGCGAAAACAAAGCAGCATTGCGCAACGGATGCGGAATATAACTCTTGCTTCCTTTGCCCGATGGAAGTACGCCTTCGTTTGCCGATAAAACAATTATATTCTCAAAATCTAAGCAGCGTGACTCCATCAAACCCATTATTTGCAAGCCCTCTGCAGGTTCCCCTTCAAATGGAACACGGTGTGCCTTGAACTCATCGTTTAACAACGCGCGAATGGTTTTGGTTTGCAACACCACATTTGCCAAGGGCGTTGCAATGGTGCCTATGGCATCAGAAATTTTATGTAAAAATTCCAACTCCATTTCAGATTTTCCTGCTTGCTTAAAATGCTCTATAAGCTGCTCGGCAAGCAACATAAGCTGCTGTAAATACTTATCGGAATGGCTTGTATGAAACAACACTTCCAGCACTTGTGCTGGAAAGCCTGCATGGTTCTTTTCAAAATAGCTGCGATCTACAAACACAATATTTTTCCTGCGTATGGCGGCTATTGCTGCATGTATTTCTGCTTGCGGCACCAGCGCACCAAAAAACGAATGCTGAAATAATGCCACTACATCTTTGAAGTATAACTTTTGCTTGTGTGTGCGCGTCATAATACGCTCAGTAGTATCGTGCAATTTGAAAAGCAACAAAAAGAATTCGCCAGCAAGCGAGCGCAATACCGGCAAACCCATAGTTAAGTTATACTTGCTTAGTGAAGAGGGCAATAGATATTGCAGGGGTTGCAGCAACTTTTCATCCGATAAAATAACTGCTGTGTTTATGGCATTTGCATCGGTAAGTTGTAAGTGATTGGCAATAACTTCAACTGCAACTTTTGCCTGCCCAACACTGCGTGCCACACTTATTACTTCAACTTCTTTTTTAGTAGTTAATATCTGGTTCTCGCAATACTGCATATTGCCTTTCCACTCTTTAAAATACTTTCTAAAAAAGTAACCTGCCTCGCGCTCTGTATTCTCAACGTAATACGCATCGGTATTCCAAAACACTGTGGCTTTAGCATGTGTGTGCATATGCCTTATGATGGTTTCCTCTGCCTTGGTTAAACCATCGAAACCAACAAAATAAAAGTTGCTTAGGTCTTTGCTTATTGCCTCTATATTTTCTGCCACCTGGCGAAATATCATTCCTGCATTTGCCTTGCCCAACGTTTTTAACTCCTTGCGATGCGTTTTATACAGTACTTCAAAACGCTCCCAAAACTTCAAATAATCTAATTGCGAAGCACTTAACTCGGTAGCCGGTTCATACACTTTCATTGATGCCAAATTGCGCAACTCTCTAAAGAACCAATCTATGCGCACCATGTGCATGTCTATTTCCTCAAAATCATTACATAGTGTTCTGCCAAGTGGTAAAAATTCATCTAATGTTTCGCCTCTACCTGTTTGCAAATAGATACTGTGCAACAGCATTATTTCTTCCAGCATATCTACTGTTTGCAGCCCTGCAACTTTCTGCACCCAATCGCTTAGCGTATTGATGCTTGGAAGCCAAAGTGTTTTGCCGCTTTCCAACAATGCTTTTCTAAAAAAATAGCAAGCACGGTGTGTGGGTAGCACCACATGTATGGTGCTTAAATTATTACCATGCTGTGCTATAACTTCGAGGGCAACCTTTTGTAAAAAATTCATTTATACTATGGTTATTAAGTTGGTTTGTGTGTAATAAATTATTGCCGCTTCTACACGAAATCCAAGTTGGTTAAATCCTTCTTTATACACTTCTAATTGAGCTTTATGGGCAGCAATTTCTTCACCTGTTTTGTAGTCTATGATATAAACCACATTAGCTGCTTTATCCAACACAACTCTATCCGGAAATTTCAATTCGCCTTGTATGCTTAATCCTGTTTCATTAAAAATTTCAAATGGCGGCATAAAAAATTTATGTAGTTGCGGATGATGAACCACAGCTGCAATATCGTGCTTAATGCGTGCTGCAATTTCTGATTCTACCGCTTTGCTTTGTAAAAGCTTTTCGGTTACCACTTCATATTCATCAGCATATTTTATTTCACTTAAAATAGTGTGCAACAGGTTGCCGTAAGCAATATCGTTTAGCTTAGATTGCCTCCATTTTAAACGTGGATTTTTGCGCACTTGCAACACTGAATCCTCAGCTGAAGTAATGTTGCCACCAACCTGAAAAAGTGTAGTCTTTTCCTTGCTCTCATGCGCTTGCCTAACAGTTTCTTCTGCATAAACTTGAAACATATTTTCGCTTACTTCTTCTACCTGCTCTTGCTCAATAAATTTATGAAACAATAAGCCTAACTCACTCATACCGCCTTCTCCATCTTCGCTATCACTTGCCTTTGCTTTCTTCTTTTGGTCTTGCTGATTTACTATTACATACAACCAATCGGTAGGGCGTGTAGTAGCAACATACAGTAGGTTTAACTTTTCTTGAAACATACTATCGCGCTCATTGGTGTAAAGGTGTGCAAACGAAGTTTTCTCTAAACTTTTTTCTACCGGCAATAGAAATTCGTGAATACCTGCATAGTAAGGCTTATCTATGTTTATCCATACTTGCTTATTTCTAGAAATGGTGCTAAAGTTGGCATTGGGTAAAATAACAACCGGAAACTCAAGGCCTTTAGATTTGTGTACCGTCATTACTTTCACGGCATCTAAAGTTTCGGGATAGATGATACTTTTTTTCTCTTTTTCCTTCTCCCACCATTCTAAAAAGTGTTGAATATTTCCGATAAATCTTTGACTATACAAAAGCACTTCATCTAAAAAGAACTGAATAAATGGGTCGCTTCCAATATCTAATTTAAAAAGCGCAGCAAGCTTATGCAGCAGATCGAATAAGCGCAATTCCAATAATTTGTAAGCATTAAATTCTTGCTGAATTAATGCTGAAATTTCTCCTTCAAACTGTCGCTGGTTGCTATCTACAGCAATAGCTTCAATACTAGCATTATTAGCAAACCGCAACTGTAGTGAATACAAAAGTTCTGCGCGCAACACCAAATCGTTGCTGCGGTGCAGGTACATAAGTGCACATTCCAACAACTTTACAGAATCTGCTTCGGCTATAATTAGACTCTCAGGTGAAATTACGTTTATGCCATTGTTTATTAAATACGATGCAACTTGAGTACCTATTTTATTGGTATCTACCAATATGGCAATATCACGTTGTTTATACTTATTTTGCAGTGCAGCTTGCACCAACTCCAAAGTCTTTGCGAGCCTAGCTTCTTCATCGCTTTTTTCTACCAGTGCAATAGCCACATTACCACCTTTTTTAGAAGAGCCTACTTTTTGTGCATGGTCTTGGTAAGCAGCCTTATCTTTTAGTTCCGGTTGTGCTTTTGCTAACTCATAAAAGCGGTTATTAAAATCTATTATATTGGCACAACTGCGGAAATTATATTCTAAGTTTTCTACCACAGGCTGGTGGTTCATAATGTTTATCTCGCGCTCCTTTAATACCCAATCTTTATCGCTGCCATATATTTCCGGCAGCATAGAAAACTGCTTTACTTCACCTCCTCTAAAACGATAAATGGCTTGCTTGGCATCGCCCACAATCAAGCACTCCTGCATATTGGCAACAGCATTATCTATTAGTGGAAGCAAGTTGTGCCATTGCATTACAGATGTGTCTTGGAACTCATCTATCATAATGTTGTTATAGCGGCCGCCCACGCGTTCATAAATTACAGGCACAGGCTGGTCTTTTACTTCACTAAACACTCTATGCTGAAACTCTGCAATAAGCATCAAACCATTTTCGTTTTTATAGCTCGTAAGAATATTGTTTACTGCTTGCAGCAGCATAAACGGGAAAATATTTTTCTTAATAAGTTTAGCCAATGCTACCTCCCCATACTCATTGGAGTGCAAGGCTGTGAGCAACGAAAAGTAATCTGCAATTCTCTCTTTTATGGGGGCTATTTTGGCATCAGCTTCAGGGCTTGAAGCCCACTTACCTTCGTGTATTGTTTTTTGGTGAACCGTAGTTCCTGTGGCAGCATTGTCATAGTTAGCACCTTTCTTTTTCACTTGTTTAAAATAGCCCAGAATGCTCCTACTCTTCTGCCAAAAATCTTCTTCGGTTACACCTTGTTTTTCAATTAACTCAATGGCCTCTGAGGCAATCTTATCTGACTTTTCATCAAAACCTTTTATGAATACAACCAATGCCTTCTGTAAATCTAAGAGTGCCGGAATTGAAGTATTTTCAAGAGTTTCGCGGTGCATGAAGGTATCGTCTCTTAGAAGGTTTTTAGAAAAATTCACCAACTCATCTTCAATATTATAGCTCCGTTCTTCATCCATTTTTGCGGTGGCAAACTCTATAAGTGCTTTCGATAAATTTTCGCGTTCAATACTTGTTTGTGTACTGTTTTCATCTTCAATTTCATTAAGTAAAAGTTCTACCACCTGTGTAAGCAAAGCATCGGTATCCATTTCTATTTCCACATTCATATTCAGCTTTAGTTCGTAGGCAAAGCCGCGTATTACTTGGTGTGTAAACTTATCTATGGTGCAAATACCAATATCGGCATAATGGTGCAGCATGGCTTGCAACATGCTTTGGCAACGTATTTTTAATTCACTGGGCGAGAGATGCAGTTCGCTACACAAAAAATCTATGAGATGTTTTTCTTTGGACGAAAGTTCAGAGAGCGCATCTAATTTTTCGAGTACGCGCGATTTCATTTCGTTGGCTGCTTTATTGGTAAAAGTAATAGCCAGTATATGCTTAAAGTAGGTTTGGGGTTGCTGTAATGCCAGTCGCAAATACTCCTTTACCAGCGTATATGTTTTACCCGAACCGGCAGATGCTTTTACAATTTTGAGCATGAAGGCAAGTTAGATTTTTTGTTCATTAAATAATGCGATTATTTTCGATTGCCGATGGATGCTATTTACAAAAAACTGAAACGCAAGTTTCCATTCATTAAAAACTGGGAAGGCATTGCAAAATCGTTTACACTTCCGGGTTTCGATGGTATTCCTGTGTATAATGTGGTACTCTTTTTTATTGAAGAAATAAAGAAGAACTCACTTCCCATGCGTAGCAAATCTATTGCATTCAGTTTCTTTTTGGCATTGTTTCCTGCGCTAATTTTTGTGTTTTCGCTTATTCCATTTCTTGGTATTGAAGCGCTGAACGAAACAAACATAGAAGAGCTATTGCGTTCTGTGCTTCCTATGGGTGAGTTTTATGAATTCATTTTTGGTACACTCAATGAGGTTTTAGTAAAAAAGCGAAGCGATTTACTAACCGGTTCCTTTTTGCTATCGGGCTATCTCACCACAAGTGGTGTACTTGCCATGATGGCATCTTTCGATAAATCGTATGAGTATTACACCAAGCGCTCCGGCATTCTTGCACGTTTGGTTGCAACAAAAATATCAATGCTGCTCGTGCTTATGTTTTTAATTTCTGTAGTGCTAATTGTTGCGGGGCAAGATTTATTTCGATTTGGTTTTTCACTCTTGCAAATTGATAATTCATTAACGCGTTTCCTTATCAATTTCCTACGCTACTTTGTTATAGTAATGCTCTTTTTCTTTTCTATTTCGCTCATTTACTACTATGGTCCCTCTACCAAAACCAAATACCGTTTTATTTCACCGGGAGCTACTATTGCCACGCTTTTATCGTTGCTCGCATCTATTGGATTTTCGTTTTATGTAACGCACTTAAATCGCTACAACACTATTTTTGGTTCTATTGGTACTATTATGCTTATGATGATTTGGATTAACATCAATGCGTTTGTTTTGCTTATAGGATACGAGTTAAATGCCAG
Organism: Chitinophagales bacterium; assembly: GCA_019638515.1. Taxonomy (NCBI): domain Bacteria; kingdom Pseudomonadati; phylum Bacteroidota; class Chitinophagia; order Chitinophagales; species Chitinophagales bacterium. Next base: position 15,014 of record JAHBTS010000010.1, read on the forward strand.
TATTTATCACCATAGAACCACGGTCGGCAACAAGTGTTCTAATGAATAAAAACTTCCCACAGCATTTTAGTAGCCACTATTGCTATTAGCAGCAGCATTAATAGTTTTAGTTGCATTTCAGAGAGTTTATGACCCAACTTTACACCTCGCTTAGCCGCAAGTGTAATACCAATTCCCAATGGTACAATATATTGAGGCACTATGTGTCCTATATTAAAAATGTGTGATGGAAATAACAAAGGCGATTTCACAATATAAAATATAGTGAGTGGCAGAGCGGCTATGGGTATTACTCCTGTTGAAACCGATATTGCCTTCTTTATATCTATTTTAAGGATAGAACTAAATGCCGGAACCATAATAATACCGCCACCTAAACCCGAAAGTGCTGTAACTATTCCTGTACCAAAACCAATTGCCGACAACTTTTTAAAACCTACCTTATCTAAATCATTTGAATAACTTGAGGAGTTTCGTTTAATAAATGTGCGGAGCGTAACCGCCACTAATAACGTAAGAAACACTATCGAAAACTTCTCCTTATTATACCAACTTCCCAACGAAATAAAATAGGTAGTAAGGAGTGAAGACACCACACCTGCCGAAGCCGTAAACAATACCGGTTTAGGATAGTATGTACCTTGCTTATATTGGTTGTAGCTGGCAGCCAAACCTGTAAACACAATTGTAAGCATTGAATTGGCCAAAACACACTTTACCAACACATTTCCTTCTACACCTGCTTGCCTTAAAAAATGCGTAAAAAGCGGAACGAAAATAATACCTCCACCCACACCCAACATGCTACCCAAAAAACCTCCCGCAAAACCAAACAACAAGAATACTACAGGAATATAAAACTGTTCCAACTATTGAATTTTGCCTTTAAAGGTATTTTGATATTGCTCCCATTGCGTATTCCTAAACGCATTGGTAGCAAAATAACTCAAAATCATTTCAAAAGTTGCCGGTTCCAGATAGCCCGGAACTGGAGATAAAATACTCAACTGCTCATCTAAGTAAACTGTTGTGGGATAGCTCATTTTATTGTTCATAATAAATGCTGCTAATTCATGGTAGCCCCTGCTTCCCTGCCCTATAAACTTATACTCCTTGCCGTTAAAAACAATTGGTTGGCGCTGCTCTGCGTTAAACTTTACGGCATAATAATGCTCGTTTACATACTTCACAATTTCGGGATGCGAAAAAGTAGTTGCATCCATTCGCTTACACCATCCACACCAATCGGTGTAAACATCTACCACAATTTTTTTGGGCTTTACTTTTTGTGCTGCTTGTGCTTGCTCCCATGTTAGCCATTTTATACCTCCACCTTCGGTGGTTTTGGGCGATTTGAATGAGGTAACACTCAAAAACAATACACCAATTAAAAACAAAATCTTCTTCATAATTGTATCGTGCTAAGGTAAATAAAATAGCTTTATTTAAGATTGAATTATTAAGTTAAACAATTGATTTTACAAAAGTTTAATTGCCATAAAATGAAAACTGTATTACTCCTGCTTGCCTCCAACATATTTATGACCTTCGCTTGGTATGGGCATTTAAAATTTAAAGAAATAGCACTATGGAAAGTAATTTTGGTAAGCTGGCTTATAGCATTTTTTGAATACTGCCTACAAGTTCCTGCCAATAGAATTGGCCACACAACTTTTACTGCCACACAACTAAAAATAATGCAAGAGGTAATTACACTAATTGTATTTGCTGCCTTTAGCTTATTCTTTCTTAAAGAAGATTTTAAATGGAATTATGCAGTTTCATTCATGTTTATTATTGGAGCTGTGTACTTTGCGTTTGCCAAATTCGAATAGCCATTCTAAAAATAGCCCTTACTGCGTAATTAAAGCCACTTCTCACTGCTTAAATGGATTTCCACTGCCTGTTTCCAAAAATGCCTTTAAACTGGCTATAAACTGATGCCAGCCGCCCTCGCAAATTGTATAACACTCAACCTGCGGAGTAAGCCCTATGTGAGCAAGGTGTAATTCCGTGCTGCCAACTTTAGATTGCAGCTCCCAAACTATTGTAGTACCAATCCACTCTTTTTTATTGGTCAATTCAGGTATATCAATAAGTGAATTGGTAACATTCCAAACAACTTTCTTATTGGGTACTAACTCCTCTACCAATATTGTTTTAAAAATACTTGTACCAAAATAGATGGTAAATGAATCTCCTTGCTTATCCGATGATCCTTCAAACATTACAGTCCACCACTTTGGAATATAGCTGGTTAATGCTTCATAAACACTAACTTCTGTGGCATTTACTTCAATTACTTTTTCAAAATATTCCATACCAAAATACTTATTTCTCACCACCATAATACCATAAAAAAAGGCTGCCTTTACGGACAGCCTTCAAAATATACTATAGTAATAAAACTATTTACTGCTTTCAACAATTACATAAGAACCATTATGCCCTGGAATTGCACCTTTAATAAGTAAAAGGTTTTTATCTGCAATTACTTTTACCACCTTTAGGTTGCTTACTTTTACACGGCTACCGCCCATTCTTCCTGCCATTCTTAAGCCTTTTAAAACGTGGCTTGGATCTGACGATGCACCTATTGAACCCGGAGCGCGCTGACGATCGTGCTGACCGTGAGAACCCATTCCTACCCCGCTAAATCCGTGGCGTTTTACAACACCTTGAAATCCTTTTCCTTTTGAAATACCAACCACACTTATTTTCTCACCATCATCAAACAAATCGGCACCAACTTCATCGCCCAAACCTGCAGCTAAGTCGAAATCGCGGATTTCTACTACTTTCTTTTTAGGAGAAGTATTTGCTTTTTTGAAATGTCCGGCTAATGGTTTTGATGTGTTTTTTTCTTTCTTTTCATCAAAAGCCAACTGCACTGCATTGTAACCATCGGTTTCGATAGTTTTCACTTGAGTAACTACACAAGGACCTGCTTGCACTACTGTAACTGCAAGGTGTTTTCCATTATCGAAAACACTAGTCATTCCTACTTTTTTTCCTATAATTCCTTTCATGTTTATTGTTTTTAGAGGTTCCACTTTACTTAGGGAACATAAATTAGAAAATACTTTTAATTGCTTAAATAAACTTTACTACGCTTTAATTTCAACCTCTACACCGCTTGGTAATTCAAGTTTCATCAATGCGTCTACAGTTTTTGACGTAGTAGAATAGATATCTAACAAACGCTTGTAAGTACAAAATTGGAATTGCTCTTTTGAATTAGAATTTACGTGTGGACAGCGGTTCACGGTAAATACCTTTTTCATAGAAGGAAGTGGCACAGGACCGCTTACTATAGCACCTGTACTTTTTACTGTTTTCACAATCTTTTCAGCGCTTTTATCAACCAAATTGTGGTCGTAGCTTTTTAGTTTAATTCTGATTCGTTGGCTCATTGGAAAGAACGTTTATCTGGTTTATTAAATTAGTTGAATTAATCTTCTTCGATTTTACCTCTTTTACCTTGGTTTTTGGCTATAATTTCTTTGGCTACACTCTCTGGCGCAGGTTGGAAACTGTGGAATTCCATGGAAGACGTTGCACGACCTGAAGTAAGTGTACGCAATTGGGTAACATATCCAAACATTTCGCTCAAAGGCACTTTAGCCTTAATGATCTGAGCATTCTGTTTAGATTCCATTCCCTCTAACATACCTCTTCTTCTATTCAAATCGCCCACTACATCACCTGTATTTTCTTCCGGTGTTACTACTTCTAATTTCATAATTGGTTCCAATAGAACCGGTCCGGCTAATTTTGCAGCTGTTCTAAAGGCTAGTTTGGCACACAACTCAAAAGAAAGAGAGTCGGAATCCACTGCGTGGAAAGAGCCATCGTATAAACGTACTTTTAAGCCATCAATCTCATATCCTGCAAGTACACCGGTTTTCATTGCCTCTTTCATTCCTTTTTCTACTGCAGGAATAAATTCACGTGGAATTGAACCTCCGAAAATATCGTTTACAAATTCCAAACCTTCTTTGTTATCTTCAGTTGGTCCTATTTCAATATGAATATCGGCAAACTTACCGCGACCACCTGATTGCTTCTTATACAATTCGCGGTGTGCAACGGTTTTAGTTAAACGCTCGCGATAAGAAACCTGTGGATTACCTTGGTTGCACTCTACTTTAAACTCTCTGCGTAAGCGATCTACAATAATTTCGAGGTGTAACTCGCCCATACCGGCAATAACTGTTTGTCCGGTTTGGTCATCGAAACTTACTTTAAATGTAGGATCTTCTTCGGCCAATTTACCTAAAGCCATACCCAATTTATCCATATCTTTTTGGCTCTTAGGTTCAATTGCCAATGATATTACCGGATCTGGGAATTTCATACTTTCAAGTACAATCGGATGTTTTTCATCGCACAATGTATCTCCGGTACGAATATCTTTAAAACCTACTCCCGCAGCAATATCTCCGGCTTCTACACGCTCAATTGGATTTTGCTTACTGGCATGCATTTGAAAAAGACGTGAAATACGTTCTTTCTTTTCTGTACGCATGTTATATACATACGAACCTGCATCTAAAGTACCTGAATATACACGGATATAGCATAAGCGACCAACATAAGGATCGGTAGCAATTTTAAATGCCAATGCAGTAAATGGTTCATCGGTACTTGGCTTGCGCACTACTTCTTCACCTGTATCTGGATTGGTACCCACAATTTCTTTTTTATCTTCAGGAGAAGGAAGAATAGCACATACGGCATCTAATACGGCTTGAACACCTTTATTTTTAAATGAAGAACCGCAGAACATAGGTACCACTTTCTGTGCAATTACAGCCTTGCGAACTGCAGCACGGATTTCATCGGCAGAAATTGAGTTAGGGTCTTCAAAGTATTTCTCCATTAAAGTATCGTCATACTCGGCAACTTGCTCAAGCATTTTTTCGCGATACATTTTCACCTCCTCTACTAAGTCGGCAGGAATGTCAATTACATTATAGGTCATTCCTCTATCTTCCTCATTCCAAATAATGGCTTCGTTGGTAATTAAATCAACTACACCTTTAAAATGTTCTTCAGAACCAATTGGAATTTGCATTACCATAGGTGTAGAACCCAACATGGTTTCTACTTGCTTTACTACATTAAAGTAGTCGGCACCTTGGCGATCCATTTTATTTACAAAACCAAGACGTGCAACACCGTAATTATCGGCTAAGCGCCAGTTTGTTTCAGACTGTGGCTCCACTCCATCTACGGCAGAGAATAAGAATACTAGACCATCTAAGATACGCAATGAACGGTTTACCTCTACGGTAAAATCCACGTGTCCGGGCGTATCAATAAGGTTAATATCATATTTATTATCTTTCCATGTCCAAGAGCATCTGGTAGCTGCAGAGGTAATAGTAATACCGCGCTCTTGCTCTTGCTCCATCCAATCCATGGTTGCAGCACCTTCGTGCACTTCACCTAATTTGTAATTCACACCGGTGTAGTATAGAATACGTTCGCTGGTGGTTGTTTTGCCGGCATCAATGTGAGCCGCAATTCCGATATTTCTTGTAAAACTGAGATCTTTTCCCATAAATCCTTCCTATCTCCTTTCAGGGAGAATTAGATTTTATTTTATTTGATTATTGAATATATTTTCATGTTGCCTCTCCTGCTGTCTCTTAATTGTAGATAGTACAAAGGAACAATTAGAATCTAAAGTGAGAGAATGCTTTATTAGCCTCGGCCATTCTGTGAGTGTCTTCCTTCTTTTTAAAAGCGCCACCCTCGCCCTTAGAGGCTGCAATAATTTCAGTAGCCAACTTATCGCTCATGGTTTTACCATTTCTATCGCGGCTGTACTGAATTAACCATTTCATTCCCAATGCCATTTTTCTTTCTGCACGAACCTCTGTTGGAATTTGGAAGTTTGCACCACCAATTCTGCGGCTGCGCACTTCTACTGCCGGACTAACATTGGCAATAGCTTTGCGCCATGTTTCCAAACCATCTTCTTTAGTTCTTTCAGCAACTAATGCTACTGCATCGTAAAAAATTTGATATGCAGTACTTTTTTTGCCACTCCACATTAAAGAGTTTACAAATTTAGTAACTACGGTATCTCCAAATTTAGGATCCGGTTGAAGGTAGCGTTTGGGTGCTCTTTTCTTTCTCATTGCTCAGTTTATTTTCTATTCTCTGATTATATGAATATGCTATTGATTATTTTTTCTTGCCTGCAGCAGCCGGTGCAGCACCCGGTTTAGGACGCTTAGTTCCGTATTTGCTACGGCTTTGCTTTCTGTTCTCTACCCCCGCAGTATCTAATGAACCGCGCACAATGTGGTAACGAACTCCCGGTAAATCTTTTACACGACCTCCGCGAATAAGCACGATTGAGTGCTCTTGCAGGTTGTGCCCTTCGCCAGGAATATAGGCGATAACTTCCGTTGAATTGGTTAAACGCACTTTTGCCACTTTACGCAAAGCCGAGTTTGGCTTCTTAGGTGTGGTAGTGTAAACACGTGTGCAAACTCCGCGTTTTTGCGGACAGGCATCCAGAGCGCGACTTTTAGATTTAGCGCGAATAATTTGCCTTGATTTTCTTACTAATTGTTGTATTGTAGGCATTCCTCTTTTTTTGGGAGGTGCAAAAGTAGCATCTTCCTTCAAAAATGCAAAAACTGTTTTTCAGAAAGTTCAGAATTTGAGTAATTGATTGATTTTCAACTCTTTAATTTCAAAGAAACTTTTCCTGAATTCTAATTTTGCATTTTTTAGAATTTGCAACCTGCATAAAGGAACTCTAAAATCATTTTAACTTCGCACCACAATGAACAATAAAAAAGTAATCCTCATCATTATGGACGGATGGGGACATGGGAAAAAAACTACCGCAAGTGCCATTGCTCAAGCCCAAACACCTTTTATAGATTCACTATATAAACAGTATCCCCATACCGAACTTTTAACCCATGGCGAAAATGTTGGCCTACCCGATGAACAAATGGGCAACAGCGAAGTAGGGCATTTAAATATTGGTGCCGGCAGAATTGTGTATCAAGAACTTTTGCGCATAAACAATGCCATAAAATCGGGCGATTTAGCCCAAAATCCGGCTTTACTTCAGTCTATTGAATATGCCAAGCAGCACCAAAAACCTTTGCACTTTATTGGTTTGGTAAGCAATGGAGGTGTGCATTCGCATACCAAACACTTAATGGCGTTATGTCAAATTGCACATAAAAATGGATTGCCTGCCAGCCAGATTCAAATTCATGCATTCACCGATGGCAGAGATACCGACCCCAAAAGTGGTTTACACTATTTAAAAGAACTATTGCAGTTTTTAAACGATAATAATTGCGGTACGCTTGCATCTATCTGCGGCAGGTACTTTGCTATGGATAGAGATAACCGCTGGGAAAGAGTAAAATTAGCCTACGACTTACTTACGCAAGGTAAAGGAGAAGCTACCTCCAATCCAATAGAAACCATTCAACATAAATACGCGACAAACGAAACCGATGAATTCCTAAAACCAATTTTTTGTGAAGGTGGCAAAACCCTTCAACCAGAAGATGCCGTTGTTTGCTTTAACTTCCGCACCGATCGCTGCCGCGAAATTACTAAAGCGCTTACGCAGCAAGATTTTCCAGATTTTGGAATGAAAGCGCTTCCGCTGCACTACACTACCATGACGGTGTACGACAGTACTTTCAAAAACGTATTTAATATCTTCCATAACGATGATTTAAAAAACACCGTAGGCGAAGTACTTGCCACACATGGAAAAACCCAATTGCGCATAGCCGAAACAGAAAAATATCCTCATGTAACCTTCTTCTTTTCGGGAGGAAGAGAAAAGAACTTTGAAGGCGAATCGCGCATAATGGTGCCATCGCCCAAAGTAGCCACTTACGATTTACAACCCGAAATGAGTGCACCTGAAGTAACCCAAAAAACTACCGATGCCATTAAAACAGATACATTCGATTTTATATGTCTCAACTTTGCCAATCCCGATATGGTTGGCCACACGGGTGTTTTCCAAGCAGCCGTAAAAGCCTGCGAAACCATCAATAATTGTGTAGAAACAGTAGTAACCGCAGCACTCGAAAAAAATTATGCCATTTTGCTCACTGCCGACCACGGCAATGCCGATTACATGATCAACGAAGATGGCACACCTAACACAGCACACACCATCAATCCTGTTCCATTATTCTTTATTGATAATGAAAACAAAAATTCGCTACAGCCGGGTGTGTTAGCAGATATTGCACCAACCATTTTACACCTAATGAATCTTCCGCAACCACAAGAAATGAGCGGCAAGAGTTTACTCTAGCAAGTACCCTCACTACTCAATATCAACTATCTAGCAGCACAATTTTGTTCTAAAGATAGCATCATAAAGTATTGCAACCATTAAACTTTTATGAACAAAATCATCTCATATTGGAATTTCAAAAAAGTTTTGTCTTTTAGCAATCAGAATCAATTTACTAATGAAAAAATTATCATTTACAATTTTAGGCGCTGCATTTGCAGCAGCATCATTCAGCCAAAGCAGCAACGTTACAGCAGCATGGAACTACATGAATTACTACAACAATGGCGATGGCGTTCAAAATTTAGAAAAAGCCAAAACTGCTATTGACGAAGCCGTGCTAAACGAAAAAACTTTAGGCGACTCTAAAACATGGTTCTATCGTGGGCAAGTATATCAACTCATATTCTCCGACACTACTTTACGCCAACAACAAGATATGGCACAAGCCGAAGCCGTAAAAAGCTATAAAAAAGTGTTTGAAATGAACGACCCTAAGTTTAAAGCATGGAAAGATATGACCAGGTATCTTTTAGCATTAGGACCCGGCACTTTCAATGCAGCTATTACACAATACGAAAGAAAAAACTACGAACAATCCTATAAATACTTTGCATCTATTGATGACATCAACGCCATATTAGAAGCACGTGGTGAAAAACCAAACATAGAAACAGATAAAGCACTTGGTAATGCGGCATTGAGTGCAGAAAATGCAGGAAATACACAAGGAGCCATTGATGCTTACAAAAAACTATCTGCAAAATTTCCGGATGCTAAATACGATTTACTTTTATCGCGTTTACAGAAAAAAGCAGGCGATAAAGATGGAGCCATTGCCACTTTAGATGCAGCCATTGCAAAATATCCGCAAAACATAGATTTACTTATTGATAAACTCAATATATACATTGGCGATAATAAACACGAACAAGCATTAGACATGCTGAATAAAGCCATTGCTTTAGATTCCAACAACGACCAATTATATTATGCACTTGGTACTGCTTACGAAAAACTAGGCAAAGGAGACGAAGCAAAAGCAGCTTACGAAAAAGCAACTCAGATAAATCCCAAAAATTTTGGAGCCACCTATAACATGGGTGCATACTACTTCAACAAAGCCGGTGCGCTAAATGACGAAATGAATAAACTTGGCTATAGCAAAGCAGATCAAGTTAAATATGAAGATTTAAAAAAACAACGTGCCGAAATTTTCAAACAAGCTAAACCATACTTTGAAAAATGTAAAGAGTTGAATGCCGATGATGCACCAACACTAAAAGCATTAAAACAAATTGAATTGTATTCAGCACAATAACTATTACTACTTACATAAAAAAAGAGGCTGTCTCAAAAGGACAGCCTCTTTTTTTACACCTATAAATGGAATAAATTATATCTCTCTTTTCCCATCAAAACTTTCTAAGTAATCGCCCACTCTGCGAACAAAGCTACCGCCCAAAGCACCATCAACAATACGGTGATCGTAGCTATGGCTTAAAAACATCATGTGCCTTATACCAATTGTATCGCCTTCCTCGGTTTCTATTACCACAGGTTTTTTCTTTACGGCTCCGGTAGCAAGGATGGCAACCTGCGGCTGCATAATCACCGGAGTACCCATTACGTTTCCAAATGTACCCACATTAGAAACCGTATAGGTAGCACCTTCAATATCTTCGGGTTTTAGTTTATTGGCTCTGGCACGGTTAGCTAAATCATTTACTTGTTTGGCAATACCTATCAAATTCAATTGGTCGGCATTTTTAATTACGGGTACAATTAAATTTCCCGATGGCAATGCGGTGGCCATACCGATGTTGATGTCTTTCTTTACAATAATATTAGTGCCATCAATACTACTGTTTACTAACGGAAAATCTTTTAATGCCTTAATGATAGCTTCGATAAATATTGGAGTGAAAGTAAGATTCTCGCCATAGCGTTGTTTAAACTTATCTTTCATGCGGTTGCGCCACAGTACTATATTGGTAACGTCTGCTTCTACAAATGAAGTAACGTGCGCAGAGGTGTGTTTGCTCTTTACCATATTATCGGCAATGAGCCTACGCATTCTATCCATTTCAATTATCTCTACATTACCGCTATAACTTTTGGCAACCGGAGTTTCGGTTGTTTTTGTGGAAGCAACTTGTGGTGTTTGAACCTGAGGCTGTGCAGCAGGTACAACCTTTCTACTTTCAACAAAAGCAAGAATGTCTTTTTTAGTTACTCTTCCGCCAGCGCCTGTGCCTGGTAGGTTTTCGAGTTCGCTTATGCTTACATTTTCTTGCCGTGCAATATTTAATACCAAAGGCGAATAAAACCTATCGCTCGAGGGGCTTGCAGCCGGAGCAACCGATGCCGATACGCTTGCATTGCTTACCGGAGCTACTGCCACACTCTTTTCTTTTTGCGGTGCTACCAGAGTTGCCGCAGCGCCTCCTTCTGTTTGAATAATGGCAACGGCTTTACCCACTGCTACCACATCGCCTTCATTAAACAATACTTCGCCTAAAACACCGCTTACCGGAGAAGGCACTTCGGAATCTACTTTATCGGTAGCAATTTCAAGCACTGCTTCATCTTGCTTAATGGCATCGCCCGGCTTTTTCAACCACTTTAAAATAGTAGCTTCGGTAATGCTTTCGCCCATTTTGGGCATAATCAATTCAAAATTTGCCATAATTAAACGAACCTCTGTTCAGCGGCTAAAATAGAAAAAGGAGTTAAGGGAGAAAGGCGATAAACGGTTGTGTTAATTTCTTGCATAATACTTTAGCACACAACTTTGTTCTTCTTTAAAAACGCTTGCTGCCGTTTGGCGCAATTGGGCTGCGGTTACATTGCGGTAGTGTTCTATATCTTCGTTTACTCCGTTTACATTGCCCAGCATATCTGCGAAAGCTAAGTTCATAGCTCTGTTCAATACGTTGGTATCGCTAAAAGCTAATAGGCTTTCCATTTTATTTTTCACCTTGGTAAGCTCTTGCTCTTGTATGGTTTCGGCTGCGAGTTCGTGCACAACTTCATTTATGGCATTTTCTGCCTGCTCCATACTTACTCCCTCGTTTAGTTTTCCTTCAACAAAAAACAAACCTTCATCTATGGTTTCGGAAAGGAACGAAGCAATGCTGCTAAAGAGTTTTTGTTCTTTCACTAGTTTGCGAAAAAGACGAGAGGAGTCGCCCGTGCTTAAAATATCGCGCAATAAATCTGTTGCATAATAATCCTGATGATTGCGGGCGCACATACGCCATGTTTTGTATATGGCATTTACCGGAACTTGTGCATAAACTTCTTCGGTGCGCTTGCTGGTTTGCATTGGCTCTGCGGGAATAGCGCGCACCACTTCTTTAGCTCCACGCGGTATATTGCCAAACCATTTCTCTGCCAGTGAAAAAACCTTGTTTGCCTCTACATTTCCGGCAACTACTAATGTGGCATTGTTGGGTCGGTAATAATGAAAAAAGAATTGTTTAAAATCTTCCATCGTTACCTTTTCTATATGGCTTAATTCTTTGCCAATTGTGGGCCAGCGATATGGATGAACTTTATATGCCAGTTCGCTTATTTTATGCCAAACATCGCCATAGGGTTGATTGATGTAATGTTCCTTAAACTCCTCCATTACTACTTTCTTTTGAGTTTCTAAACTTTGTTCTTCAAAGTTTAAACTCAGCATTCTATCGCTTTCCAACCAAAATGCAGTTTCTAAATTTCCAGCAGGAAGTAAATCGTAATAGTTCGTAATATCATTATTAGTAAAAGCATTGTTTTCGCCTCCGGCTAATTGCAATGGCGTATCAAACTCAGGAATGTTTACGGAGCCTTCAAACATAAAATGCTCAAACAAGTGTGCAAAGCCTGTTTTATCGGGCTGTTCATCGCGTGCACCTACTTTGTATAATGTATTTACAATGGCTAGTGGCGAAGTTTTATCTTGATGCACAATAACCTTTAAGCCATTGGCAAGTGTATGTTGTTCAAAATGAATCACGATAAGAATTTAAGAGCGCGAAGGTAAAATTTAAGCAACGATTTAATTGAGTTTAAAAAATAACTGCGCAGCGGCTATACTTCGCACGGATATTCAAACAAGCAATTTTCTTTGATAATATCGGCAACTTTATCGGGTACCATTTCTTCCCAACCGCTTTCGCCTTGCTTAATCATGCTAATTACTTTTGTTGAAAATATGCTTAGCACATGTGGGTCGTAATTCTTTAGATCTACAATAAAGCCACTGTGTTTCAAGTAGCGGAAAAGCGGGCCCAAAGCTTCGGGAATGTGTAGGTTATCGGATGTAATTACGGGCTTATCGGCATGAGGCTGATATGGATACATCAGCATAGTGGTATTTTCTAAAAATATTTCACCAAAATATGCCAGCAATTCGCGCGAAGGATTGGTGTAGTGCTTTTCTTTAAACAATTCCAACATATTCATTACACCAATAATAATGCCTATGCTCTTAGGGCGACACCTATTTAAATAACGAACTAGCACATCGTGTTTATGACAGTTAGAAACCATAACGGTATGTCCTAAACTGCACAGAATTTCGGCACGGTCTAAGAAATCTCTATCGGAGTAATTTTCATCACTTTCTAAATTGGCAAGTGTAATTTCTGCCAACACAGCCAGTTCCGAACTGCCACAGCAAGCAACTTTAGAAAAACTCTCAATGCCGCAACGCAGCATATCTTCGTTTACTCTTGTAACCGGTCGAAAACGACCGCGCAAGCAAAGTATATTCTTTTTGTAGAGTACATCTTTGGGTTGATATACTTCGCGATCGGCACCAAAAATAGTGGCATCGGTAAAATGCTTGCGCACCAGCATAAGTGCAAGCAAACGATTATCAATATCAAAGTCGGGACCTTTAACACGAATCATGTCTAACTCTACTTGCTCTGGCGATAAACCATCGTACAAGGAGTCGAGAAAATTGTCCATATTTTCGTGATACCAATAGCAAGCAAAAATTAAATTTACGCCTAATGTGCCAATTACTTTCTGTTGCAATACATTGTCGGTGCCTTTTAGGCGCACATGTAGTTTAATATCGTTGGTGGGGCCCCCAGGTTTTAATTGAAAACGCAAACCAATCCATGCATGCGGATCATTGTTCTTTAAAAAATTGATAGTGGAACAGGTATCTGCAAAAGCAAAAAATCTTCTGCCCGCATATTTTTCGGAACACAATCTTTCTTCCAACAAAGCATACTCGTGATCGAGCATTTTGCGCAGGCGCGATTCACTTACATAGCGCCCGCTTTCTTCTTCGCCATAAATAGAATCGGAAAAAGACATATCGTATGCACTCATAGTTTTTGCTACTGTGCCCGATGCACCGCCAGCCTGAAAAAAAGTGCGTGCCACTTCCTGCCCCGCTCCTATTTCGGCAAAGGTGCCATATATGGTTGGCTCTAAGTTTATTCGTAATGCCTTACGTTTTATTGAAAGAATTTCGCGTTCCATAGTTTACAAAATTATACCTCCTTGAGTGTTTACAGAGTGCTATTAAAAACAAAACGGTGTTTATTGTACAAATGTTGCACTAATTGAATTAAGGCAATGTTAAGAATTGTAATTAAAGTAACTCCACAGATGGATCCCATAATAACGATTTAAAATTTTGAACAGTATCATTTTTAACCACGATGCCTTCTTTTTCCAACAATTCCTGCATAAGCGTATTGGTTGCAAAATGATGTTTTCCGGTAAGCATACCATTTCTGTTTACCACGCGCTGTGCCGGAACATGAAAATGAGCCGTATGTGCTGCATTCATTGCCCAGCCTACCATACGCGAACTTTTACCTGTACCCAAATACTTTGCAATGGCACCATAGGTAGTTACTCTTCCTTGGGGAACTAAACGCACTACTTCAAAAACATCCGCAAAGAAAGAGCCTCTATCGAAGACCTGCTTTGGTTTCATATCTGCTTGAAGTAGCTTTTAAACTTTAGTAGCTCCGATACATTGCTAACCTTTACTTTACCTGTAACAAATGCCCACTGCGGACTCAAATCGCCATTTTCGAGTGCTTCGTAATCGCTGGCTTTGGCTTTTACTTCGCAGTCCGGCTTGCCTTTTAATCCCTCAGAAACTTTAATCTTCTTATGCTTTAGCTCTACCGTAAAATCGCCACCGTTTTCGCCACTTAGTATGAAATGAAAAATACTCTTTTCATTCTCATCCATACTTTCGGTATCCACTCTTTTTTCAAAACTCTTTATCATTTCAGCTGCCTTCATAGTATTATTTTTTTTGTAATTATTTACTACTAAAATAATCGGAAAGTGCAGATAGCTCAACTTTTTCCTGTGTACCTTCTATTAAATTCTTAACTGTAAGTTGAGAGGTTTGCACCTCTTCGCTGCCAATAATTACGGCAAAAGGAATTTGCTTCTTGTTGGCATAATCTAATTGTTTAGACAGCTTGGCAAGTGTTGGAAAAATTTCAGCATTCACGCCTGCTTTTCGCAATGCCAAAAGCGACTGAAATGCATATTCTTGTGTTGCTTCATCGAAATGGCAAAACAGCACTTGTGTGCCATTAAAAACGCTGCTTGGAAAGAGGTTCAATTCTTCCATAATATCAAATATCCGCTCAATGCCAAAACTAATTCCAACTCCTGTAAGATTTTTACCTCCAAAGATTTCTGTAAGATTATCGTAACGTCCCCCGCTTCCAATACTGCTTCTTAAACTGCCCGAATGGTTCTTAACTTCAATAATAAAACCTGTGTAATAATCTAACCCCCGTGCGAGTGAAATATCAATTTTTATCGGTGCTTGTGGTGCAGCTTTCAAAACCGTGTTTACTACCCACTCTAATTCCTGAATACCAACTCCGGCAGTAGCATTATCGCCAAAGAAGTTTTTGAGCTGCGATACAACCTCGCTATTGGTTCCTTGTATGTTCAAATACGTAGAAAGCATAATTATCTGCTGCTCCGTAAACCCATCTTGCAATAGCAGTTCAAATACTTTTGCCTGCTCTACTTTATCTAACTTATCTATGGCAATGGCAAGTGCAGAGAACTGTTCGGTGCAATTCATTTTTTCTGCCAAGCCTGCTAATATTTTTCTATTTGAAATTTTTAGTTCTACCTCGCTTAAGCCAAGTGCTGCAAAAACTTCGTGAAAGAGTAATACCAATTCAGTTTCATTCAATAAGCCCGAGCTGCCAATGATATCGGCATCGCATTGGTAAAATTCCTGATACCGTCCTTTTTGAGGGCGGTCTGCACGCCAAACCGAACCAATATGAAAACGCCTGAATGGGAATGCCAACTTATCTTGATGCTGCACCACAAAACGTGCTAATGGAACTGTAAGGTCGTAACGCAATCCTTTTTCAGCCAAAAGCCTTGTTGCAGCAGTAGAGTTTTGAGCAGATAATATATCGGGCGAAACATTCTTTAAATAATCGCCACTATTTAAGATTTTAAAAAGCAACTTATCACCCTCAGCACCATACTTTCCGGTAAGTGTTTCTAAGCGCTCTATTGCCGGGGTTTCAATTGCCTGAAAGCCATAGCGAGTAAACACTTCTTTGATAATTTCAAACAAAAAATTTCGCTTAGCTACTTCATGAGGTAAAAAGTCGCGCGTACCCTTGCTAAGTGCAGGTTTTATTTTTTCCATAAAGCGAAAATACTTTTTAGAACGGCACCTTAAACAGCTATTCCAAAAATTATTAAATAGGGTTTACCATTCAATAATCACTACGCCTTTTACACCGCTATCGTAATAGCCGCCATAAGCATAATTAGTGCTGGCACCATTGTAAAGTGCAGTAAAATACCTGGCAGAAACACCCGGAATATTTATTGCGCCTCCGGTGCTATTTTTACCAATAAAACTCAATGAATTATATAGGTATCCTGCATAATTATTTCCACTGCTACCTCCAGTGCTGCCGCCCCCATTACCGCCATTGAGTGATAAGCCAAAAGACATACCGCCTCCATTACCATTGCTAAACCCATCCTGTGCACCACCGCCACCGCCACCTGCTGCACAAAGTGTAATACCGCTTCTTTGAATATAAGAACCGGTGCCGCCTCTACCGCTGTTATTGCCAGAGTTGTATCCTGTTCCTCCTGCTCCGGCAAATACCGTAAGTGTTTCTCCGGCATTTACAGGAATTTCACCAAAAACAACACCACCACAGCCACCACTAGTGTTTCCGTTACTGGTGCTATTGCCACCTCCGCCTCCGCCTCCTGCTAATGTTACTCTTATTTGCGAAATACCCGCAGGGACAACAAAACTGAATGAAGAACCTGTTCCCGGATTTCCGGCTGCCGTTGCAGAAACAAAGGTTTGAGATCCGGTTGAATATGGCATTGAACCTACAGCCCCCCACATACCAACTCCGGTTGGACCTGTTACACCTTGTGCTCCTGTTGCGCCTGTTGCGCCTTGCAATCCTTGAGCGCCTGTTGCACCTGTATCTCCTTTAACTCCCGTATTACCTGTAGCTCCGGTTACACCTTGTGCTCCGGTGGCTCCTGTTGCGCCTTGCAATCCTTGAGGACCTGTGGCACCATCTACTCCATCTTTTCCAGCTGCACCCGTTGCGCCTGTATTGCCTGTAGCTCCGGTTACACCTTGTGCTCCGGTGACTCCTGTTGCACCTTGCAATCCTTGAGGACCTGTGGCACCATCTACTCCATCTTTTCCAGCTGCGCCCGTTGCGCCTGTATTACCTGTAGCTCCGGTTACACCTTGTGCTCCGGTGGC
>JAHBTS010000011.1 GCA_019638515.1 Chitinophagales bacterium
GGCGCACCAAAAGGTTTCAAAGTTTCACGAAAAAATTCACTCAATTTCTGTTTGCTCTTTTAGTGTATGCTTCTTTTTCCAAAGCGCATGTATTTTCATTGCCAGCACACTGCCTGCCAACAGTGCTGTTACCATATTGGCAACTATAATCGGTAGCGAAGAAAGCATAAAGCCATACGCCAACCATAGCAATATTCCAAAGGTAAACACGGAATACATGGTTAAAGAAATGCCTTCGGTATTTCGGGTTTTTACGATGTGTATTATTTGAGGAACAAAAGAAAGGGTGGTGCAAACGGCTGCAGCAGTGCCCACTAAGTCTGTGGTGGAGAGCATTTAGCTGTGTTTTAAAATTTTAAGACGGGCAAATTTTAGCATGATTTTTTTCTGCCCGTAACCTTCAAAAAATATAGTGGCAATTCGGTTAATACCTTGCCCTTCCATAGCTATTACTTTACCTTCGCCAAATTTTTCGTGGATTACATCCATGCCGTTTTGCAGGTTGGCAGGGTCATCGGGTATAAAAGGTTCGCTGTTGGCGCTTATTGGTTTTGGTGCAGGAGTAGCAGGTTTTATATTTAAGGTATTGGGGCGGCTAAACATTTGTTTGGCTTGTTCTCGTTTTAAATCGCCCAATACGGCAAGGATTTCATCGGGAATTTCTTTTAGGAAACGGCTGGGGTCGCAATACTGTAAACTACCAAATTTATAACGGGTAGAGGCATACGAAAGAATGAGTTTGCTTTCTGCCCGTGTAACTGCCACATAAAATAAACGTCTTTCTTCTTCTAAATCTTCTAAGCTGTAAAGCGATTGTCCGCTTGGAAAGAGGTTTTCTTCCATGCCCACCACAAAAACTACCGGAAACTCCAATCCTTTGGCACTGTGGATGGTCATGAGTTTTACGGTGTCTGCATTGTCTTTATCTTTTTCGTCTCCGGTAAGCAGGGTGATATTTTGCATGTAGCTGCCAAGCGATTTGTCGTTCATCATATTGGCATCTTCATCAGAAAGCACTACGTCTTCTTCTACAAATTCTTTAATACCATTGAGTAAGCCTTGTATGTTTTCGTAGCGGCTTACGCCTTCTACGGTTTTATCGTTATACAATTCCGAAAGTAGGGTGGTAACTTTGGCTACGTGCTGTGCCACTTCGTAGGCGTTTTTTTCTTTTGCCAGGGCTGCAAAACTTTTTACCATTAGCACAAATTCTTCTATGGCATTTTTAGTGCGCGAAGGAAAGTCGTGGAAGGCAATGGTTTCTAGTATATCCCAAGCGCGTTTACCTTCGTTGATGGCAAGGGTAAATATTTTGTCTATAGATGTTTGGCCAATGCCTCTTGCCGGATAGTTTATGATGCGTTTAAAGGCTTCTTCATCGTAGTGGTTGATGGCGAGTTTAAGGTAGGCAAGCAAGTCTTTTATTTCCTTGCGTTGGTAAAAACTCATGCCACCATAAATTTTGTAAGGAATATTCATTCTGCGCAGGCTTTCCTCGAATGATCGCGACTGTGCATTGGTGCGGTAGAGGATGGCAAAGTCGTTGTTGAAAAGGCGTTCGCGCATTTTTATTTCTTGAATGCTTTCTGCCACAAAACGTCCTTCTTCGTTATCGCTTGGAGAACGCACTACTTTTATTTTTTCGCCTTCGTTGTTGCTGGTCCAGATTTCTTTTTTTATCTGGTGTTTATTGTTTTGAATAAGTTTATTGGCAGCGGTTACAATGTGCTGGGTGCTGCGGTAGTTTTGTTCCAGTTTGAAAACTTTAAGATCGGGAAAATCTTTTTCAAAATTCAGGATATTATCAATAGTGGCACCTCTAAAAGCATAAATACTTTGCGCATCATCGCCCACTACTGTAATGTTTTGAAATACATCTGCAATGCGTTTTACAATAGAATATTGCAGTGGGTTGGTATCTTGAAACTCATCAATTAAAATATAGCGAAACTTATGTTGGTACTTATACAACACATCGGGGAAGGTGGTGATTATTTCGTGTGTTTTAAGGAGGAGATCGTCAAAATCCATTGCGCTGCTTTTAAAACATCTTTCGCAGTATGCTTTGTAAATTGAGCCTGTTTCGGGGCGCTTTTGTGCGCGGTCTTCGCTAATAAGTTCGGCATCCAGCAGGTAATCGTCCGGTAGAATTAGAGCATTTTTTGCCGAAGAAATCCTATACTGTATTTGGTTGGGTTTGTATATTTTATCGTCTAGGTTTTTTTCCTTGATAATAGATTTTATGAGGCTGCGCGAATCTTCGGTGTCGTAAATGGTAAAGTTGGAAGGATAACCTAAACGTTGTGCTTCTACTCGCAATATTCTGGCAAACACCGAGTGAAATGTGCCCATAAATAAACTGCGGGCATTGGTGCCGGCAATGGTTTCTATACGATGCCGCATTTCTTCGGCAGCTTTGTTGGTAAAAGTAAGCGATAGTATAGAAAATGGGTTTACATCTTGCTGTAGCAAGTAGGCAATACGATAAGTAAGTACGCGGGTTTTGCCAGAGCCGGGGCCTGCAACAATTAGTGTGGGTCCTTCGAAATTTACTACTGCTTCGCGTTGAATATCATTTAGCTCATCTAAAAAATTCATGGCGTAAAAATACGAAGGCAAAAGAGCTTAGGATAAAATGATTTTCAACACAGATTGAAAGAAATAAAAAAAGGGTCGCGATGTGGCGACCCTCCTCTGACTATGGACACTTTGTTTGGTGACAAGAAATGGGGAATTGGGATAAGTGGTTGGGTATAGTGGTTAGTGGTAAAGCATTTTAGTTAGAAGCGAGCGCCACGCTAGGGAAAGTACGCGTAACTCCGTCTTTAGAAACAGTTTTAATTCTGTAGTAAGAATCAATGTTGTTAGGCAAAGGATATTTATCTGCACGGAACACGTAGTTACCGTCTTCAATTTCGGCACCTTCGGTTTGTATGTATTTTACTTGGCTGAAGAATTCGCCACCGTTGCCGCTTCGTTCAATAATAATATGGTCGTATTGTGCCATATCTTGGGCAAGGATGTGCAAAGTAACTTCGCTTTTGCTGCGTTCAATTTCGAGTGCCACATCGGCATTTGGG